>NZ_KV817592.1:52998-143429 GCF_001814685.1 Prevotella sp. HMSC077E09
AACAATGTTTCGGGATACCCCGACGAGTTGTTTTCTTGGAAAATGAGCCGTCGGGGAGTCCCGAAGCTCAAGAAATCTGAAAAACAGGCTTTCGGGGAGTCTCGAAACATATTTATCACTTATTAAATTACAGACTTATGAAAATCAGAACCATCCAAAAAGACAGGAGGGTGCGCCAAAGTTTTACTTTCTGACATACACCTGGACTTTTATACGCGGAAAAAGATTTACCGGACAGCAATAAAATTTAATAGAAATCGCTTCTTGAGACCACGAGCTAAAACGTCTTTTCCATGCTGCATATCCTTTCTATCTAATCCTGCTCTTAATATATAGCTTCTACTTTTTCAAATAATCGTTTTATCACTGCTTGCGGTGATAACCATTCTTCATAATAGGCTCGAGCTCCCTGTTCTAATTTCCTTCGATATACATCGTCAGAATTTATTTTCACTACAGCATCATATATCTCATCTATTGAAGCAACAAAGTGTATATTCTTACCATGTACCAACTCCTCTGGCATCTCACGTTTCAGAGGAGTTGAGATGATAGCCTTTCCCATACAAAGATATTCTGCAAGTTTCCATCCATGACACTCGCAAACAGAGGGAGTATTAAAAACAAAAGCACTCTCTTTCGTCTTTTTAATATAATCATCTATAGAAAGACGACTTTCATAAATAAAATCTTTATATTTCTCCTTGTATTTAGGGTAGTCAGGCATTTCCTCTAAGACGGCAGTGCCATTCACATAAAACAAACCTCCTTCTATCTCGACACCAGCCCTTTTACAAGCTTTCAAGAATTCTCCACGATACATATTTGTATCTGTTGCTGCAAACTTATTATACCACAATGTAGATGCATGAAAGATATAATTATTTCTTACCAAAGAAGGAGTTTCATAAAACAAAAGTTTACGCCGCCTAACATTCGTATATAAGTAATCCCGAAGGAATATTCGCAAAGGAATCTGCATAAACCGAAATCCTTTATAAAAATGCCATAACCCTTTTATGAATAAAGAAGACATAGTATAGAGGGATATACCAAATCCAGGACCGATTGCCAACAACTTTGCACAAGATTTTACCTGATCTGTCGTTGGGTTAACTTTAGCATATATATCACACCATTCATATCTAACCTTATCAATATGGGCAATATCCCCAAAGTCTATAATAATCTTATACTGATTATCGAGTAAGAAGGCCATCCCACAATTATACTCATACAGATCCTTGTATGATAACTCTATAAAAGGTCTTATATCATATTTAATTCTAACATTCCCCTCCAGCTGCAGTATACCATACAAGTAATAAGAAGAATAATTGAATTTTATTCTCGGATCAATTGTAATAATCATATTTTTATGAAGTTTTGCTTAAAACGGATATAATTCAAAAGAGCTTTCAATCTATACTTAATTGGAATATTCAACTGCATCATTTCTTTATAACACAAACAAGTGGCCTTGGGGCTATTGCGTCGTATTTCCGTTATTCGTGATGTCAATCCATCATCAAGATAGTCACGATAATAAATTATCTGTTCAAATACCTTTAATTTATATTTACATGCTATTCTATTCCAAACTAAGGCCTCGGGGACAAATCGTTCATCTTCATATTCTGGAAACGGATATTCGCGTAAGATCTCTGTTCTATAAACCTCACACATATCTCCTTTCACACCATATTTATATCGTAAATCTATTGTTGAACTAATAGTATTGAGACGTGGAGTTCCTATTACTTCTCCATTTCGATGAGCCATGTAACCACAAAGACCACCCAATGCCTCTTTACACTTAACATGATTCCACTGCAAAGCTACGGTATTCAAAGAATTATCGGGTAATTCATCATCCGAATCGAGTATCATAGTCAACTCTCCTCTTGCCAGCCTCACTCCCATATTTATTGCAGTATGTTTTCCTCCATTCACTTTTCTGTAATAACGAATAGGAAATCCTCCTACATTTTGGCTTCTTTGATATATTGACAAAAGTTTTATAGTGTCATCTGTTGACCCATCATCAATTATTAACCATTCAAAATCGTGATAGTGCTGTCTGCAAAGACTTTGATATATACAAGGCAAAAGTGACGCCCTATTAAATGTAGGAGTTAATACAGTTATCAACATGTTAAGAAAGTACTACTTTTTAATGGACAGCTATCGAATAGTTAAGGATCTACTACTCAAATAGATTATAAAACTTATCTCTATCATACAGCGTATCATATTCATATTGTTCATATACAGGGTCATTAGCTCTGTGCCCATTAGAAAAGAATGATTTATAAGGATATAATAGAATACCCCAAATAATAAGAATTCTAAAATAGAGGAAAATAGAAACCAATAAAGACAACGATGCAACGTCTTTAGTCCGTTTCTTCTGAGACATGTTGGAAAGTAATGCTATTACGCCGATAATCGAATACCATGCGATACGTCCACCATCCGTAGAGCGACAAAACAGCAGGAGAATGACACAAAACATGATATAGATATTCTGCAACAATAGACTACGCTTATCATTTTCAATAGCACTATAGTTTTTCAACAACACATAAAGGAACAAGACTGCTTCAGCAATATATTCAAATCTAATCTTCCCTGTAGCCGAATCTGCATACATAAGCGCCTTTGACGACGCAGTCTCTACCACATCTCCATAAAAAAGAAATAATCTTGAAGGCAATCCTGTTATCCCTATGAGAAATACTATTATCATAAAGTTTCTAACTTGCAGAGGACTGTATTTACGCAAAGGTAAAAACCATAAGATAGCAAAATAAATGGCAGAATTATGAATTAAGGCCGCAACAATAACCAAGATGAAGAATGGAAACCTCTTTCGCTGTATAGCATAGGGAAGAGACAACCAGCATACACTTGCAGCAAGTGCTTGTCGCATATAAGCAAACGTAAAGAAAAAGAGCAGTGCCTCGAACAGCATTAATCCAAAGAATGGATTTTTCACATTCTTATAAATAGAAAATGCAAACAGTGTATACATCAGCATCGTTGTAATGAAGATGAAGATATATCTATTTATTGTAAATCTTCCAATAGCAGCCATAACAAAGCTAAAAACTGGTTCATGATTGAAATGTAATTGAAAAGAATCATTAAAAATGCCCTCTCCTGCTTGTATTCTCTCTGCATAAGCTGTAAAAGCATCTGAATAGATATAACGGTCATAACCACCTAACATATCAGAGCAAGCAACAAATAGAGCCAACAATATAGCCACAGAGAAGAAAAAAAATGGAGAAACACGTTTGCCCTCTCTATTATAAGAAAAAGCCAGAACTGCGGTTATCAAGAAGATCAGTATATATATATACATATTTTAATTTTTAAATTATCTAAAGGAGGTCTTTATTAAATTCTGCTTTATCAACCTCTTAAAAACAAACAGGCCTTCTATCAGAATATTACATACATCATCCAAATCAACATAATTCCACTAACCGTATCAACGCCCACCAACCGTTCTTTCATCTCTAATACTGATTACCAAATAGGAAAAAGTTTATAATTTTACCGCGCTTCAACACTTGTATGAGAAAAACACATATAAGTACTGAAAACAAACCGATACATGGCACTATAACGAAATCTAACTGCATATCGGATACCAAAGTTTTATTTACATGGATATAATTTGCAAATATCCTTTGAAGAACTATAGACTGCAATCCATAAATTCCCAAGGTATATGTACCTATTTCAGCTAAGTTATTGATAAGCCAAGTCTGTTCTTTCAACCACTTACACACATAATAAGTACAACCAATCAGCGACAAAGAACCGGACAAGCCCGTAATATATTGCCGTGGAAGCTGCAAAGGATGATGAAAGAGCACTTCATAAGTAAGCACTTGTGGAACTATATGATCGCATAATAAAACAAATATAAGCAAAGAACTTATTGTCACTATCAAGCGATATCTTTCATAGGCTTTGGAATATGACCTGAGGAAAAATCCTGTCCAAAAGAATATCAACATCCAGTTAAACTGCAGGAAATATCCATGAGGAAACAATAATGCAAAAACTATTGAACCGATTGCGGTTACCAAATCATTCTTTCCTATACGCTTTGCAATATAAGTAAAGACAAAACAGCAAAACAATGTTTTCAGAAACCACATTCCACCGATTAATTCCAACTTTACTATTATCGAAAGATTAGGAACCTTCATAATATAACAGACAAATATAGTCAATAAAGTGATAGAAGCGGCAGGAACTAATAGTTGAATGGTCTTTTGTTTCAGGAAGACCAAGAATGTTTTCTGAAACGAATTCAAAGAGAAATACCCACACAGCAACATAAACAACGGCATGTGGAAAGAATATATCCAACGATTTAGAATTGAGGGAGAATCCATAGTTGCCAATCTATAAGAATGCCCGATGCATACCATCCAAATAGCAAGAAACTTAACCGTATCGAGATAAACAACTCGTTTGAATTTTCCTTTAACCATTCTTAAAGCTTTATTTCCTCGTAAGGAGC
The DNA here is from genome assembly GCF_001814685.1 of Prevotella sp. HMSC077E09. Taxonomy (NCBI): domain Bacteria; kingdom Pseudomonadati; phylum Bacteroidota; class Bacteroidia; order Bacteroidales; family Prevotellaceae; genus Prevotella; species Prevotella sp. HMSC077E09. The sequence continues at coordinate 57,542 of NZ_KV817592.1, forward strand.
ATTGTTCAACATGGCAGCCCGACGTGGGAAACCACTTCTGAACAACCGTTTATCTGTCATTTGATACACCTTCTTCGCATAACTCAACATAAAATAGTCTATAAAAGATTTCATATAAGCATCTTGACTCGCGTCAAAGGTGAAGCCCATGTGGACAACCATACCGGGAATAACATAGACATAATCAAGCACAGAAAGTCGGTCTAAGAACGTCTTACTGTCACTGGTCACCAAGACATGCTCATCAGGATATTTCGAATGCAGCTCCTTAACGCCTTTTATACATTTAAGAATATAAGCCTCTCTCTCCCGCTCCGGCAAGATTTCTCCGCCTTCCTTAAAATCTCCCAACAACTGTCTGAACCGAAAAGTCAATGAGATATATTGCTTTTTCCCTCCCAACTGGCCAAGATGATAATCAATATGCCTTTGCAGTTGTTCAGAAGGTTGAAAGAGTTCATTGAATAAAACACTGAATTTCTTATCCGCAATTGCCATATTTGAGTAGATATGGATTTGCTGATAAGGTTTTCTCAAATAGCAACGAAGAATTGTTCTTTGTGCAAATAGTTGCAAACAGTTACGAAGATTATGATGATAAGTCAGAAGCGTGCAAGGATAAACCTCCTCCGTATTCCAACAGATATCTTTCTCATCAATCTGCCAATCATACAGATTAGGCACTAAATAATCCTGCAAATGCAAAGGTTCAAAGACTATCTTAAAAGGCAGATTCCGGCGTTTACATTCTGCATAAACAGAGGTTATACCTCTGAGACGATCAGACAATCCACCCGAGAATGTCGTCTCCGGCTGCACCATGTAAATGATAGTTTTTCTGTCTTTGGCTCTACTTTTTCCCGTTTTCTTACGATGATACAAAGGCAGAAGCAATTGACGCCTGCACATATAATTATGACGTAATATTGGGGTAAAATATAAAAGAGGCAGAAAAAAATTGAATATCTTCTCTAACATCAATCTTACTGTTTAACAAAATCTATCAAATCCATCCATATAATTACATATAGTAAATTATATATGATAAGTTCTTAAAAATATTTACAATCTCTTTCACAAAACTCGCACATTTCAAATAAGACGCTACCTCGCCCTAAATAAGTGCTATTTTCCACGAGTTCGCAACTCATTGATTATTAAAACATTAGAAAAATTCACATGAAAACATGGCATAAAATCACATGAAAAAGCACTACAATCTGCATTGAGTTACGAGGCAATCTCTATGATTTTATCACACATTCTGACTCAATTGCCCCTGTCATCTGCATCAAGTTACGGCGTATAATGCCCCAAAATCTGCAGATGTCACAGTCAAACTGTAAAATCATTCCCCTTTTTTCATCTTTTATATTCTATAAGGCAGCAATCTGAAATGTTAAAATTCGGATAATAATACTTACAAAACCGACACGTTAAAGCAATCTTAAAAGTCATTTTGTATCTTGAAAATGAAGCTGTTCTATAGTTTAGATGCAACTTACAATCATCTGTAAACCTCAGAGAGACAGACCTAAGTCTCTACTTAAATATCCGAAATAGCTTGACCAACAGAAGATAAATCTTCTCATGATTGGCAAATATCAAGAACAAATCAGCTTTCCTACGCCCTGTTTTCCCAACCGGATAAACCCCTTTCTCCCTGAATATCTTGATGTCGTTATTTATCTCCTCCATGGTATAATCAATCGGGAAGAGACTGTAGAGATAGCCGGCTGCAGAGAAATTCATCCATTGTTCATAGGCGCAGCTATAGGATTGGTCACGATGACTATCTATAAACCTCTTGAAATTACAAATAGTCTCCCGGGAGTCGGCCACATTCCTTCTTGTATGTTCTGCATGCGCTTCTCGCATCACGGAATTTTCATTGTCATCGCAATAGACATATGCCTGCAGCGTAATCTGCTTGATATTTCCCAATAATGGATAGACCTGCATCAGGAAAAACCAGTCTTCTTGAGAATATCTTTGAGGGTCAAAACGGATATGAGCGTCTTCAATGACACTCCGTCTTATTATCTTCGTCCAAAGATAACCATTGATATATCCTTTTTGTATATATTCGGTGGCACTCCCTTCAAAAGGCGTAAACACACCGCCATTATATGAAACGCTCAACAAATCTATCGTGCTGTTCAGCTCCGAAAGAATGTGCCGAAGAGCGCCTTCGGCAATATAATCATCCGAATCGACAAACCAGATGAACTCTCCGCAAGCCTTATCTAAAAGATAATTCCGGGCTGCCCCCACACCTTCGTTATGCTTAGAAAACACCCTGATGTCATTCCACTTCTCAGCAAATTCATTGGCACATTGCAATGTAGTGTCTGTGGAACCATCATCTACAATGACGATTTCAATATCATCCTCTACTTGACTTAATATTGAATTCAGACATCGGGGAAGCCAACGTTCTACGTTGTAAGCAGGGATTAATATCGAAAGTTTTTTCATGCAACTACAGACTTTATTACGCTTATCATCAATAAAGATTTTAATTCTTCCTTGAATTCCTTACGAACTTACCAATTGATTATAAAGTTCAATCCACTCGGCAGCAATATTTTCAAGTTTAAACCTTTGGGATAACTCTAATGAACATCGTCCCATTTTCTGCCGTAAAGACTTATCAGCCATTAACTGCATGACACGATTAGCCATGGCATCAATATTACCAACTGGGCTGACTAAAAATCCATTTCCTCCATGCTCAACAATCTCACTCGGTCCACTGGGACAATCAAATGAAACGATTGGCAAGCCACATGCGCTTGCTTCTATGAGAACCAAGGGGAAGCCCTCTGCTCGTGATGACGAAACAATAAAAGAATGGTTCTGATATTCTTTAACAATATTAGAAGAAACTCCTTGTAAATGTAAAACATGAGATAACCCATTATCTTTAATTTGTACTTCTAACTCTTTTCGTAAAGGGCCATCTCCATATATATCTAATTTCCAATCAGGATACTCTTTATAAATTTGTTTCCATGCCTTTATTAAATAGTCAAAGCCTTTCTGGTAATCTAACCGTCCAACAGCTATAACACGCTTGCTTTTGCATTCAGATGAACCATCAACAAATATTGTCACTGGATTATAAATAGTGACAACCTTGTTAGTATATCGGAGCCATCTACGTAGATCCGTTTTAGATAACACTACGATTTTATCATATTTCCTTGCATAATATATCCTTCTCAGAGTTATAAGGTTAGCAATAAATCTAGATTTTATGTCTTTGCCTTTAATCCATGTGGTTTTAGCAATATCTATAGCAAAATGAAACCAAACAATCTTTTTACTTCCATCATGAATTTTAGGTAGGAAATCTAAATCTAATCCTCCTAATGATGTTACAACATCAAAATGTTCCGAAAACAAAAACTCCTTTAGACGCATCCAATATGCCTTTTTCACAGGAGCATAAAAAGTAAAACCACTAACATTAGGTACTACAACACCTAAATCAAAAGAATGCACTTTATTGTCTAACCGATAAAAGTAAGGTCTATCCTTTTGAAAAGCTGTAATAATGTACACCGTATAATTTTGAGATAAATGATTAGCAATGGTGGTGAGTATCCTCTCCATACCACCTGAATTATACATGGAATCTATGGTAAATGCTATTTTCACAATCTATTACGGAATTTAATGAGAAAATCAAACCATCGATAAGAAAATAACAATTTAGCCACCTTGTCCATTTTTCTTGATCTTGTTCTTCCATGTATTGGGATTAAGCCTAATTCTTTTGTCTTTTGTGAAATCTGTATTATAGAAGAAAAAGCAATATGATTTCTCAACTTCATCAACTGTAGAAACACAGAAACTACCAATGAATTTGATAATTGACAAAAATATTCTGCCAAAGCTGGAGACAAAGTATACTTATTTTCCAAATGTTTATAGCTATGTGCTATAACCAAATCTGAAAGGATTGATTTACACTTCTTATCATCATCCATCAGTCTATCTGTAGATATAGGATTCCAATAATACATATAGGTAACTATGTTAGTAAATTCTATTTCTGTAGCTACAGCAAAGCATCTTAAATTCATTTCAATATCTTCATGAATTATATTTGGTAAAAAGCTGATAGAATTCTTCTTTAAGAATTTTGCTAAATAAAATTTAGACCATACAGCTGCCGGAAGATAGTTATCTAATAGTAATTTTTCTCCTATATATTTTTCTCCTATAGCATATTTATATTTTGGTTGACATATACATTCTCCATTACAGTTCATAGCAGTATTACGACTTACCAAGATCTCTGGAGAATGGCCCATAAGAATATTACAAATATCTTTCAAAACTTTGGGATGAAAATAATCATCTATATCTACAAAGGTTATATACTTCCCTTTTGCTATACTCATTCCAAAGTTTCGTGCAGTACCTTGTCCACTATTAGGTTGATCTAATACAATAATATGACTATACTCCAGAGAGAGAGCATTACAAATATCTAATGATTTATCTTGTGATCCATCATTTATCAATATAATTTCATATAGTTCTTTACTTAATTCCTGTGATAGAATGGACTTAATACATCTCAAAATATATTTCTCTCCATTAAAAACAGGAATAATAATAGAGAGGAATAGGGATTCTACTTTTATTAAGCTTTCCATGAATAACCTCTCTTTATTATTTTAGCAGGTACACCTCCTATAAGACAATGTTCCTCACTAAATTTACCTGTAACTAAAGTTCCTTGAGCAACAACACACTCAGAAGCCACTTCTGTGTTCTTTGCAACAATAATATTTGATGTTAGCCACACATGCTTCCCTATCACAATAGTTCCTTCCAGAGGGCGCTCCGCTCCACTGTCAAAAGTATAATGTCCATCTGAAGTGTTTAACATGATGTTCCATCCCCACATATTATTATCTCCAACCTTAATCGAAGAAGTACACCTAATGAAACAATCCCCATTGCAAAAGAAATTACATCCTAACTCAACATTACCATTATCAATGATTAAACGGCTTCCTTTTGCCAAGGTTGTCAACCCTGAAATAATCAATTTTCCAGTTTCTGATATACTTAAAATCGATTGACAATTAGACTGCCCTATTGTACCATTAAATCCTATGATGAGACGTGCAGTATCATTCTTCAAGACTATTCCGCCTCTATGTATCTTTTTTACTCTTACACAAGGATGTATCAAGACGGGTCTCCTTACAGCTACCAGAAAGGGGAAAATCCGAAAACAAAATATTAAAGAGTATATATTATAGAATACTAACTGAAAGAGATTCATAGAAAAGAAAAAAGCTATTCATAACTCCGAGGTATCAATATTTTTCTTGCTTATCAAAACTTCACACTTAGATATTAGACAAGATAACATGCTACCATTAATGTAAACTAATAATCTTTTATATTCAGTGTTGGAAGTCTCTACATATGCAGTTTTATTTCTGCATATGTAACTTTTCCAAAATGTAATTTTTACAAACAGTCTTTGTGGTAATATCCAAAATGTACTTATAAGAGACTAAGCACGTATAAATAGTACAAACAAACAGAGTAATAAATAATTTTACCCAAGCATTAACAGGACACAATGCTATTCCCCATGCTACGATCCCTGTAGATAAGCATAAAGCCATTATTGGCAGTATTGAAGAAAAAACAAACTTATAAACTTCAAATTCTTCCAAATTCTTCTTCAAAACAAAAAGATAAACTATTGTTGAGATTGGCGATAATAAAAGATTTATAGCATAGGTAAGAATATAGGAATCCGTAAATCTCAGAACCAAATAGAAAATCCCAATAAAAGCAATATACATAATTCCTAAGATAATATTAAGTTTCTTAATATGTCCTGTTGCTGAAATTCCAAAACTAAGGAAAGGATTGAACCCATTAAAAATATTGGTTAGTAGCAGGACTTGACATATTTCAACTGCTCCCTTAGGAACATTATCCAGCCACAGATTCATCAATAAATCAAGGTTAAAATAGACAGGAACAATACTTAACAGGGACACAATGACCATAAATTTAGTTCCTACCTGTATTAAATAATTAAAACGGGAATAATTCCCCACCGCATACTCTTTTATAATTTGAGGACGAAAAGCTATTGTTATATTTCCTGTAAAAGCAGATAGAATTCCTTGAACCTGACCAGCTATTCCCGCAGCTGCATTCAATAATGTTCCAAAAAAACGATTTAAAAGCACATTCAGACCTTGTTGCATAAAAGTATTAGTAACACTACCAAACATACTCCAGAAAGAAAAGGCCATCATCTGCTTGAACAACTTCTTCTTAAAAGTTAGAAGAAGAGTGCACTCTTCAAAATTTTTCTTACAGTAATACCGATAATAAAGCAAAAATGCAATAGATAATACAACATAGAGTACACTATATAAAATTAAATGATCAATAATAGTAGTTATAAGAACGACAAAGGCAATTCCTAATTTTAGGATAGCATTGAGAATTTGCAAATAGGCAAAAGTTCCCATCTTCTCATGAGAATTTATGGAAGCATCATAAGGAACCTGCGTTATACTTAATGCCGTACTTACAACCGCAGACTGAAAGACCCAATTAGCAGCCACCATTCGGTCTAAAGGAATAACAAGCTGTGTATTAACAAACCACAACCCCAATGTTTCCGCTATCAGTAGAAAAACTATAGCCAGAATAAGATGGATATAATAAGCTGTGGAGAATGCTGTCTGAAGGACAATAGGGGTATCTTTTCCTAAAGAATATGTCAAAAAACGAGAGGTTGCATTTCCTAATGACCCAGTCAGAACATTAATCATTACAATTACACCGCCAACGACGTTATAAATGCCATAATCAGATACACCTAATGCCTTTAATACTATTCGGGAACTATAAAAGCTAATTGCTAATGTAAAAAACATGCGAACATATAACATAGTCGCATTCTTAGCAATCAATTTGTTACCTGACATTTCTTGTGACATTCTTATATGCCTTATTTACTGCAAGTGAAGATACCCTTAAAAGTGTCCATACACGTATTTCCTTATAAGATTACTTTGCTTTAATAGCTTCCCTGAATATATGCATAAGAGAGAGATACCAGAGGCAAATACAACCAACATAATACTTTCGATCAATATATTTCCTGTACTCTTAAACCACAAAGCAAGTCCACGAAGGTTGATGATAAGGAAGAAGAAATAGTGCAGAACATAAACATCCAAAGAATTTTCCCTATAAATGCCAAAACTTTCTCCATATAAGAATCATCATTTTCTCTCTTTTTGAACACATATAAAATAACAATAAGAATAAGTATTATCAGTATCTGAATGAAATGATTGAATACACCTTCATGAAACATAACATATACCGGGATAAATGATAATAAAGCAATCGTAAATAACCAATTGTTATTCACCAACCATTCCATCCAATTATATTTCCTGACAAAATACCCGAGTATGAAAAAAGGATAATTTGCCCGACACAATCCCAAACTTAATAAATCCACAGAATTTGAAGGCAGATGTTTAACTGCTATAGATAAAATAAAGTAGACTACAAATGGAATAATAAATTCAATCCATTTATTCTTGGCTGATTTCTGCAAAGTAAGCAAACAATAGAACATTGCAAGCACCATCAAATACCAATAACCATTCTTAAACTCATTAATAAGAGCACTTTCTATTGTCCCGTTGCTCACATAGGTATATATCCCACCAAAGAATACGAAAGGAAGTAAGAAACGATAACACTTCTTAGCTAATTTCTTACAATTTGGGGGAGTTTGGATTACAAAACCTGATAAGAACATGAACAAAGGCATGTGAAACGTACTCACAAAAGCCAAATTGATATCCTGTACAGCAATATCCCAAGTGTCATACATCGTGAAACATACGATATGTCCCAATACGACACATAGCATTGCAAAGCCTTTTAATCGGTCAATATACTCGAAATGTAATGTCATACTTCAATTATATGAATCTAAAAGAAAAATTATGTGTCTCTCTATGTTCTACATCAGGAACAGTTTTCCAGTCACCATACATGGTTTTCAAAAATTCATCTACATTATTAGGTACCAGAAAGAATTTTAGCTCAGTTTAATTCTTCCATGACAAGTTAGCCTCCTACACCAACCAAAGATAGTACAAACGAGCTGCTGAGAAAAAGGAATATCAGGAACTCCAAGCAGCTATACTCTGAATTATTTTAGCTTTGAGCATAATAATAATTTTGCCGTACATACAGACCTCTATCCAAAAAGTAATTTTAAATGGTTCTTTTCCGTTAAATTATTCATATGTTTCGAAGCCCTTTACAACAGAGATAACTTGATTATAAATAACAGTTTCATAACCTATCTATTGAATCTAAGAGTATCATAATTAAGATCACCATTAATTTTCCTAATTTTGGCTTTATACTTATCACTAAGAATACAACGATCCTCTATATAATATTTGCTACTGACAAAGCCCAACTTAAACAGTACTTGACATATATTATCTGAACAAAGAGGTTTATTAGTACAACTTGGTATATTACACAACAAATCTACATTCTTACGTTTAAATCTGTCAGAACACCATATAATCATTGGAATATCATATTGATATTTTACAAAGTCCGAACACATTCGTCCTCCAACTCTGCCTTGTGAATCCCTATAATCATAAACTTCTTCACCATGATCTGACAGATATACCAAAACCGTGTTAGTATTATTAAAATAATCAAATAGGTCTTTTAATATAAAATCATTGTAACGAGTTGCATTATCATAATTGGCAATAGATTGTTTTTTCTCATCGTTTATGTATTTCTGTATTGCTTTTATATCCGAAATCTTAAAATAATTCCATTTCCGATTATTAGGGAATCTTTCTTTAGCATTTATATGTTGTCCCATTAGGTGGAAAATAAATAAATTGTGCTTATTCAGTTTTTGCTTCACAATGTTTTTCTTAAAATCTTCAATAAGTTCAGCATCATAAAGAAAACTCTTTTTGTTTGTTTTCGTATAAGCAAGTTTTTGTATAACCGGCTGGTAAAGAAGGGTATTAAGTGCAAAGGAAGCACCCGTCCCATCATAAACATTCTTTTGGTTGTCCCAAAAGAAGACCTTATATCCTGCATTTTTAAATATTGCAGGGAAATAAGGGAAATCATACCATTTTTCCCCATCAGAGAGACTATTAGTACTCATCATGTTTCTTATTGCAGCACTCGTATAATTATAAGGTGACATCACATTATTGAATACAAACAAATTCCCCCTATCCCGCTCTTTTTGCATATTAGGAGTAGTTTGTAAGTAATAACCATACACACTCGAATGATATTTTATAAACGACTCTCCTATTACGAACACAACATTTAAACTATCATCCGATACAATCTTTCCTCCCGCATTTTCTGTTGCAATAACTTCTCGCTCCATCTCGTTAGAAGAGACACTAACAGATCTACAGGCAGCCAACAAATTTGTAAAAGGATCATTAGGGTTACAGAACTTATTGCCACTCCATATACAGACCTCATCGGTTGTATGCATATTAAGCAAATCCACATACGTTCTTCCATAAAAGACCGAAGTTAAAAGCAACAAGAAAACACAACCGCCAATATATACACATAACCTCTCCGTAAAAAACTTATTTTTATATCTTTTATAGAGTTTCTCTAAAAAGATAATAGCACAGACCAATAAAACAGCAATGGATACAAAAAGAGAGAAATCCCAACTGAATAAAAATGTTTTAATAAATTCACTGCTTTCATTGGGTGTAGTTTCATATAGAAGTGTAAGCAACTTAGCAGATATATGAAAACCAAAAAAGACAAGAAGAAACGTCTCTAAGAAGAAGAACAACAAAAAGAAACCATAAATAAAAGGTTTGGTCCATCTCCTAAAAACAATTATACAGCTAAGAATGTATGCCATAGAAAAATAGATAGCATACCTTCCAAACAAATTGCCATAACCTACTTGGGGATCAAAAGTTAACAGTCTCCCATGAAGATTACGCAAGGTATCCGAACCCATTAATAATATGTATATAACGATAAATGGAAATTCCTCAATAATAGGGAATCCTAAGTATTTTAATATCTTCTTCAAATCAATAACATTGGCTAAGTGTACAAAAATGCATACAACTTCACCTCCCCACCGACAAGTCATCAGGGGGGGAATGATATCATGCAGTTATCCGCATCTGACTGATAATTTAATACCAAAAGTCCGCAGTAGCTACTATAGTGAATACAAACACCATAAGCATGAATCGTAAGTTGACAGATTATGCGTAATTTAGTCTACAAAGATAAACTTTTATTATGAATACGACAAATTTATCCATAAGAAAACGAAATATTGACGAAAACAGACAATACAAACAAAGTTTAACAAGCTATTAAAAAAGCAAACGCACACAATACAGTTTCATTCTCAAACGACCTCATACACCAAAGACACAAGCTTCTGAAAGCTCCAACTGTCGTTTTATAAAGCAGCACCCATATTCTCAACGAAATCTCAAATCAAGTGGGAAATATTTGTATATGTCAGGAAAAAATGCGAATATTGCAACTGAAAACGGACAACGGACACTCGTCCGCTCTCCAACAGCATTATCAACAGAAAGAAATATCTTTGGGAAATGGAACAGACAGAATTTCATCATAAACTGCAAATTCAATTGAGATTTACCGATGCCGATCAGTTCGGACACATCAACAACACGGCCTATTTCCAATATTATGACACAGCAAAGATTGACTATGTGCGCAAAGTGTGCAACATTCCCAAAGGCAATCATGCCATTTTTGCAGTTCATGTAGAAGCCGACTTCCTCGCCCAGGTGCACAGTACCGACCGAGTTGAGGTGCAAACTGCCATTACCGAGATTGGAACAAAGAGTTTCACGCTTATCCAACGCCTTGTAGATATTGACACACAAGAAGTGAAATGCATCGGTCGCACTGTCATGGTAGCCTTTGATCTTGAACGGAACGAGTCTATTCCCATGCTGCCCGAATGGATTGATGCCATTTGCAAGTTCGAGGGGCGCGATGTAAGGAGAAAGCCTTGAATGGGCAAGCTATCCGGCAATTAATCTATTTTACAGATTTTCCACGCATCATTTGTGAGAGCCGCAAATAATGATTAACTTTGCGAAATCATTCATTATCTGAATGAATATGCCGGAGGCAAAGACTTATACAAGGTATGACCGTCGGGCAAGAAAACAGAATACAAATGCTCTGTAAACGAACAAAAAAGCAGCATGGGCAGATAGTGGAGACATGCACATGCTTGTATAACAACAGTCTCCAACAACATTAAACACATGGACAACGAACAACTCAACGAGCAAAATTTCACACCTCAACAGGAAGCTCAAATCGAAAATGAAGTAAAAGCCGCATGCCAGGAAACCACACCTCCTATGCCTAAACCCAACAACAACCTTGCACTTGCCATCTTCACAACCGTGTGTTGCTGCCTTCCTTTTGGCATTGTTGCCATTATCAAGGCCAGCAAAGTCGACAGCCTCTATGCAACAGGACATTATCAGGAAGCAATCGCTGAAGCTGAAACTGCCAAGAAATACAGCACTTACGGCATTGTCTTTGGCTTTATTATTGGGGCCATTTATACTATTCTGCAATTCTTCTTGGCCTACTCTAAAATGCACTGATTGTGAGTAAGATAAAAATTGGGGCAGTCATCTCTGCGGTGGCTGTCGCAATCTTGGCTCTATACATCGCCAATCCTTCATCTTATCAGCTTTGGCCCAAATGCCCTTTCAAACTTCTTACCGGGCTTGATTGCCCTTCATGTGGCATACAACGCTTTTTCCATGCCTTTCTGCATGGAGACTTTTTGCATGCTATCGCCTACAATTATTATCTGATTTACGCCCTGCCCTATGCACTTTCGTTCCTCGTAGCGATGGCCCTACCGCAAGGAAAATATAAAAACAGTCTGAAAAAAATCATTGAAAGCAAACCTGCCGTATGGCTTTATGTCATTACATTCTTTGCATGGCTGATTGTCAGAAACCTCTATCACATTTGAAACATGGAACAAAATCAAGTAGAACAACTCATTTGCATCTACGCCAGTCGCCTGCCCCTGATGTCACTCGATAGCATCAAAAACCAACTGACACAAATGGACTACAGCCATGCCAGCTTGTTTATGTCACAGTTGAAAGACCCAACCATCAGTATCATTCTTTCAATTCTCACAGGCCATTTAGGTATCGACCGCCTCTACGTCGGTGATATTGGCTTGGGCATTCTGAAGCTATTCACCTGCGGAGGATTGGGCGTTTGGTGGCTGATTGACATTTTCATCATCATGGACAGAACTAAAGCGGTCAATCTCCAAACCTTTTTAAACCACAAATAAAAGGGCTGAAAAGCTCCTGTCGCTCCTAAAAGAGAAAGAAAAGGCAAACCGCTTTATCGAGATTTCTCTGCCTTTTCTTTTCTGAAGCGGGGCTTACAAGCCACATGCTTAAAGCCCACCGACAACGAAATATCCTTTTATCATTTTTCTGTTACAGGATAGCTCTCTATTCCACCTTTTAGATTAACCACCTTAAATCCCATTCCCACAAGAATATTTGCCGCCGTCATACTGCGTCTTCCAGAACGACAATAAACATATGCTGGCTTTGAATTATCCAGCATTTTCCCTGCTTTTTCCTTGAAATCGGGTTGCAGGACATCGATATTCACCGCATAAAGAATATGCCGGGTGGCATATTCGCCGGCCGTACGTACATCAACAAGTTGCACACTGTCTTTCGTAATTGCCGATTGAAAGGTCTTTGCGTCCACACTTGTGATATTCTCATTCTGGGCACATGCAGTCAATGCCGAACCCAACAAAGCACCTAAAAACATCTTGATCTTATTCATTTCTATATTCAATTATTCATAAATTAATCCCTTTACTCTACCGCCAGCCCCTCAAGTTTCAATGCCATTGGAAACACAACTTCGTTTTCAAGTGCAACATGTTCGTCAAGTCCTTGGCGAAACTGCTTCAGAAGTTGCATCGCTTCAACGTAATCTTCATCTGCACCTTCGGGAGCTTTATAATTATCGGTCAATTCAGCGATACGATTATGCCGGTCGAGTTCATCACTGTGATCAGCCATCATCACGCCTATAGGCCCTTGAATTGTGCCGCAATGGAATGGTGTAACCGTTTGTCCGATACTGTGTGCACTGAACATTTCAAGGATATAAGGATAGAGCACACGCTCTTCTTTCGTGCAATGTGTATCCAAATCGTAAAGCGAATTGCGAAAATGATCCGTCACTTTCAACAGATTTGGATTGTCTTCCCGGTGTGCCTCAGCCACTTCTATCAGCTTGTTGAGGATAACAGGCCCTTGTTCGCGCGTCCCCCGATGATGCACTTTCAACACATAGTCAACCAGTAAATCAAGTGGCCACTGCTCAAATGGATAAATAGAATTCATTGTTTTATACCTTTATTTATTATAGGTGCAAAGGTAAATAAATCCCCAACAAAATGAAGTAACAATTGTGTCCGAAAACCGGTTAATAATGGTTAAGGTATGTTTTATAACATATATATGTCACATTTCAAAGTAATTCATTCTTTCATCAAATTAAAAATCGTTACCTTTGGCAAAAACAATGGAGGACACTAATATGAAAAAGATAACCGCAGAGAATTTTGATGAGCTTTATGTCGACAAGATTGAGTTGGCAGAAATCGACAAATTTGTATGCAACGAGATGAGCCGACAGATTCATCGCTATATTAAAGGCATGTCAGGTTCAAAGACTATCATGCTTAAATTCGAGGAATCACTGTCTAAATTAAGTATTCCGGAGAAAGAAAAAGCTATTGCCCGCTATATCGATTTGAACCGAAAAGCCATCAGCGGACTTGATTGGAAGATGGTCATCACGCGTGCAGCTGCCAACTATTGCGACACCTACAGTTACTGGCATCGAATGATTAACAATCCCCGAAAGATTGTAGCTTACCTGCAACGCATCAAGAAGAAATACATCAAATTCCACGAAGTGTTTGAGGAAAACGGGAAGTTTGGCATCAAAGACCATGAAGGAAACATCCTCGTTCACCCGCTTTACGATTTTCTCCGCACGCCCTACGTCTATGTCGATGACCTCTGCATGATGCCTGTCATCGCAGAGAAGAATGGGAAAATGGGACTTATTCTGCCCGATGGAAAAGACACCATAATTGCCGAATTCATTTATGATGACATGCAATTGCGCAGTGAACCGCCTTACTTCGAAGCCATTCAAGGGAAAAAACATACACTGATTGACAGATATGGAAAGAAAAGATAAAAGCCAACAAGCCTTCTGCGCCCTCTCCATTTGGAGCGGGCGCAATTGTTTTTCCCTACTTCATATGTCATAAAAAGCCTTTGCCTGCTCCTTATATTTTGTAAGAATAAACTACAAATAAAACGGTACTGATTTTCGGAGCAAATAGAAATGAGAAATAAAAATATAAGACATTTCTCTATCATTTCATGCACATAAAATCACCATATCCCTCACTTGAAGTTGCAACATGAGTCATTTCAGACTGCCAAATGATGCATTTCACAGCCCAAAACAATACAGATTACGAGGTAATCTCACGTTATTTTGCAGCATTTCTCCATATCAAATGATGGCAACACTCGCCAAAGAATACATAATAACATGATTGTCAATGCTTTGATTAAACCACTCAAAAATCGCGTATTTGAAGCCAGAGAGGTTTTTATTCAGAATGAAGGCACTCCTGAAAGGCCTTTTGTCAAATAAAGCGTCTGAATTTCATCACAGTTCAAGAAGCCTTAAACAACATTCATGCAAGCCTTTTTCTAACTCTTCTTGTCCTGCCTTTCGTGCATTCTGAACTTTGAAATTTCCATGCCATTGATACCAATATGGCAAATCATAAAACAACAGACCATGGAGATTTCACCGCATAAACCGAAAACAGACCTTGCGAATATCTCTGCGATATGCACAAGGTCTGTTTCTGTTTCATTTCTCTTAGTCTCATAAGAAAAATCGAAAGATGAGACATTCTCTTTGTCTTCATCCTTGAGCCTCTTGTCGGATTCGAACCAACGACCCCGAGATTACAAATCACGTGCTCTGGCCAACTGAGCTAAAGAGGCGGGGTGGGCAAGCTATCCTTATCGCGTCGCTACAACCAAGTACCCTTGCTACGTTCCCATCCTGGGGGATTCCGAGGGAGCTGACCGTAAGGGACTTGCCCATGTTTGCCTTTGAAAGCGGGTGCAAAAATAGTTATTTAATTTGTAAAAGCAAAAAGAAAGATTGGTTATCTCCATTCTTTTAACGTCTGTTTACAAATCAACCACCGTTATTCCGGCACCTCCAAACTGCACATGTTCATCTGCATAATGCTCTACATTGGGCACAGTGGCAAGATATTGCCGAATGAGATTGCGCAGAATTCCATTGCCTTTTCCATGCAGAATGCGCACACGACTCATGCCAACCAGAATGGCATCATCAATGAAATACTGCACTGCATTCAAGGCTTCATCGCCTCTCATGCCACGAACATCAAGATCTTGATGGAAATTCTTCTTATGGTCATCAATCGTATCGCGTGTTGCACGACTTACTTGATAGGCAGTTTCGTTGCTCCGTGAAGGTTCTTCGTTGCTTGATGTCACCGATTCCAAACGATGAAGCCGCATCTTCGAACGCATATCTCCAAAGACAACCGTACACATCTGGCCATCAATCGACTCAATGACACCCGTGGACTTCAATCCCCTGATGCGCACAGTATCACCCACAGCCAAGGTCTTTTCAGCCTTATCGACAGAGAGTTCTGCTGTAAACTCCGTCTGCTTTTGAGGCTGCAAGGCCTTTTCAGCCTTCTCCTGTTTGCGCTTTTCCCTGCGCTCCTTGCGTTGACGAAGCTGCTCAACTTTCTTTTCAAAGTCATCATCCGACAGCAATCCATGGGCTTTCTTGCCCCCGGACGGCTGCTCATCTTTTACTGCCTGTTCAAATTGATGAAGCTCTTCACGTATCTTCTTCGTAGCTTCTTTTTCGGCTTGGCGCTCACGAATTTCACGAATGGCATTCTCTATGCGACGGTTACTCTCACGAAGCAGCTCCGAAGCATCGGCTTTTGCTTTCGCAACTATTTCGCGACGCTGTTGTTGAAGTTCCTTGATTTCCTGCTCATAGCGGGCAATCGTCTTCTCCATATCCTTTTCACGCTGATGAATAGTCTGGCGTTTTCCCTCCCAATACCGTTTATCACGCACAATGTCCTGAAGATACTTGTCACTCTGAATGTAGTCACTGCCCACGATCTCCGAAGCTTCAGCAATGACGTCTTCGGGCAATCCTATTTTCCTCGCAATCTCAATGGCAAACGAACTTCCCGGTCTTCCGATGGCCAATTGAAAGAGGGCACGCATCTCATGGCGGTCGTAGAGCATGGCACCATTGGCTACTCCAGGATGCGTATCGGCGAAATGCTTCAGGTTTTGATAGTGGGTCGTGATGACTCCCCACGCACCTTTACTGCAGAATTTATCCAAGACACTCTCTGCAATGGCACCTCCAATCTGGGGTTCCGTACCTGTTCCAAACTCATCTATCAGTATTAAAGTGCGGTCATTAGCCTGCTTCATCATGTTTTTCATGTTGAGCAGATGCGAAGAATAAGTTGAGAGGTCGTTCTCCAAGCTTTGTTCGTCGCCGATATCAATCATCACATCGTCGAATATTCCACAGGTGGAACGCTCACTGACAGGCACAGGGACACCGCATTGCAACATATATTGCAACAGTCCGACTGTCTTCAGACACACTGATTTACCTCCTGCATTAGGGCCGGAAATCATCAGGATATGCTTCTCTGGCGTCAATGTGATACCTAAAGGAACAATCTTTCCACCACGAGAAGCCAATTGTTTTTCAAGCAAAGGGTGGCGAGCTTCTATCCAATCTATGTGGGGAGTGGCTTTCAGCTGAGGAGATATAGCACGTAAGTTTTTACCCAACTGCACCTTAGCCTGCAGGAAATCCATGACACCTAAGAAGTGGAAAGAGTCGAGAATCTCACGGACATTCGGACGAACATGCTGTGTAAGCGCCGTTAAAATGCGGATTATCTCCTGCCGTTCCTCGCTTTCAAGCTCACGGATATGATTGTTGGCCTCTACAACTTCTGTCGGTTCGACAAACACAGTGCGCCCCGTTGCACTCTCATCATGCACAATTCCATTGATACGACGCTTCAATCCTGGTGCTACAGGGATAACCAAACGACCATCACGCACGGCAGGCGTGACATCTTTATCAACAATTCCTTCAGCCTGGGCAGCCCGAAGAATGCCATGGAGTGTACGTGAAACCGAGCCCTCGGCACGCACTAATTCGCGCCGAATGCGTTGTAACTCCGGCGAAGCAGTATCACGCATATGCCCAAACTTATCAATTACCTGGTCAATACGCTGCACAAGATGGGGGAAAGTGGCTATACCATCAGCCAAAAGAAAGAGTGCCTGCCCTACTCTTTGCTCCGGATTGTCGGGATGAAGTATCTGTACAATCCGATGAATTGTGTCAAGAGAGCGACGAAGATCAAAGAACTCATCCTCCTCCAAATGTGTATTGGCTATGCGTGCACGGCTGACACTCTCGCGCACATCATAAATGTTACTCAATGGAAAATCTGGATTTGCTTCAAGAAGCAGACGCAGTTCGTCGGTCTGTGCATGCCACTCGTTCACGGTCTCTGCATCAGATGAAAAGGTCATCTCATCAACCTGGCTCTTTCCCAAGGACGAAAGGCAACGTTCACGTAACATGGAACGGACTTCTGTAAATCCAATCTTCAGCTCAAAATCTTCAGGATATATCATAACGCTTTTTATCAGTTGCAAAGGTAATAAAAAACTAAAAATAAGACAAAAAGTAAAGATGATATGTATATATATGGTAGAAAAACCTTATCTTTGCATTGTTTATAAACGTAATTTCAGTTGATGATTGATTTTAATGCCATTACTCAGACAAAGGCATTTGCTCGACAGGACGGCGTGTTCTTGAGTATGTTATGGATTGTAACCTTTGCATTGGTGATTTATGCGCCTCAGACAGACCTCGGCGGATTGCTTGTTTTCTCCACCCCTCTCTTTGTAGTGTGGCGAATGATTAAGTTCCGCAACTATGCGCTTGACGGCGTTATGAGTTATCGTAAGGCCCTTGTCTACTGCATTTACACATTCTTTTACGCCTCTCTCCTATTTGGAGCAGCTATCTTTATCTATTTCAGGTTCTTCGATAACGGCCGCTTCCTTGGTGTAATGAATACTGCCGTGCTTCAGATGATGCCTCTTTACAAAGAGAATGGTATCAGTACACAAGGGCTGACCGATGGCTTGACGCTTCTTGAAGCCCTTACTCCCATGGAGCTATCATTTCTGATTATCGTCTATGGAACACTGATAGGTTGGTTCAGTTCTATCTTTATTGCGTTCTTTGCCAAACTCAAACGTTGAATTATTTATTTAGAACAAATGGATATAACAGTTGTTATCCCTCTCTATAATGAGGAAGAATCGTTGCCCGAACTCCATGCGTGGATTAAGCGTGTGATGGAAAGTAATCAGTTCAGTTACGAGATTATTTTCATCAATGATGGCAGTACAGACCATTCATGGAACGTAATTGAGGACTTAGCCGGCAAAAATCCGAATGTAAAAGGCATCAAGTTCCGTCGCAACTACGGTAAGAGTCCGGCCCTTTATTGTGGATTTGCTGAAGCAGAAGGTGACGTTGTCATCACAATGGATGCTGATCTTCAAGACTCACCGGATGAAATTCCAGAACTTTATCGCATGATCATGGAAGAAGACTACGATCTTGTTTCGGGCTATAAGCAGAAACGATACGACCCATTATCAAAGACATTGCCCACTAAACTCTTCAATGCTACGGCACGAAAGATCAGTGGTATTCATAATCTTCACGACTTTAATTGCGGACTGAAAGCCTATAAAAAGGCCGTCGTAAAGAACATTGAAGTCTATGGAGAGATGCATCGTTACATTCCATACCTTGCAAAAAATGCTGGCTTCGACCGTATCACAGAGAAAGTAGTGCAACATCAAGCACGCAAATACGGTAAGAGTAAGTTTGGTTTGAACCGCTTCTTCAACGGCTATTTGGATTTGATTACACTGTGGTTTTTGAGTAACTTCGGCAAGAAACCGATGCATGTATTCGGCTTCTTAGGCAGTGTGATGTTCTTTATTGGTTTCATTGCGATTATCTGCATCGGTGCAGATAAGGCTTATGCGTTGTTCTATCACATTCCACAGCGGCTCATCACCGACTCTCCTTATTTCTTTATTGCGCTGACAATGATGCTTTTAGGCAGTCAGTTTTTCTTAGCCGGCTTCATCGGAGACCTTATCAGCCGACAGAGTCCGAGCAGAAATGACTACCAGATTGAAAAGAAAATCTAACATAACAACTTTGAAGTAATGGAAAAGAACAAATATAGCCAAAAGAAAAGTCTCATGCTCTTAGTGGTCGGAGCACTTCTTATTGCCGGTTGTTCTACGATAGACTGTCCGCTCAACAATCGCGTATACAGTAAATATAAGTTGGCCGGTGATGTGAAAACGCTTAATAGTAAGATGACAATCACGGCCAACCTACACAATGGGAACGACTCCGTCATTATCAACCAAGCAGAGAAAACCGATAGTTTTGAACTGCCCATGAGCTACAGTATGCCCATAGATACTTTCTATCTTGATATTAAAGGGAGTGCACAAAGCTACAGAGATACGATTGCTGTAACGAAGACCGACATGCCACATTTCGAGTCTGTAGACTGTAGTCCGGCTATATTCCACAAAGTAACGGCAATCAATTACACACAACATACTATCGACTCGATTGTCATTAACCAACCAAACGTAACCAACAATGTTACAAAGAGCACTTTCCTTATCTATTTCAAGAGCGCTGATTTTTAGTCTGTTGCTCGTGCTCCCAGTATCCGTTGGTGCACAGCAGAAAAAGAAAATCATTGCGGTTGAACAAGACACAATAGCCTTATTCCGTGGCATTGCGGTGTCTACTGACTTGGTTGGCCCCGCGCAATTGGCTTTTGGCAGTTACGGACAGTATCAGGCCGCGGTACGACTGAACTTGAAAGATAAGTGGTTTCCTATTTTTGAATTCGGTTATGGCAAGGCCGATGCCAAAGATATCACGACGAAGTTGGCTTTCAAAACGAATGCGCCATATGGCCGTATCGGTATGGATTGGAACTTAAATAAGAATAAGCACGACATCTATCGCATTTATGGCGGACTGCGATACGCCTATACTTCATTCAAATATGATGTAGACGGTCGTGGTATTACTGACCCCGTTTGGCGCAATCAGATTGACATTAACGCGCATAATCAGCAAGCAAGCTACCATTGGTTAGAGTTCGCATTCTCCATTGACGCAAAAATATGGGGACCATTGCGAATGGGTTGGAGCGTACGCTACAAGCGAAGACTCTATCATACCCATGCAGATATAGGCGAACCATGGTATGTTCCCGGATTTGGTCGCAGTGGAAACAGTCGCTTAGGCGGTGAGTTCAACATCATTATGGAATTATGAGAAAGGGAAAGAAAATATATATTCAAGCAGCATTCCTGTTATTTTTGGTCGTTGGTACAATCCTAATTATCCGCCAACAGCAGGATATGCCTTACCAACACAATGAAGGCTTTATCTTCGGTACGGTGTATCACGCTACTTACCAGTATGACAAAGATCTCAACAAAGAGATTGTTACCGAGCTAAATAAGGTAGACGAAGAGTTCTCCATGTTCAACAAGCGGTCTATGGTGACTGCTTTCAATCAAGGTCGACAGATAGAAGCCAGCAAGATGTTCATGGAAGTATTGACTCTTTCACAAGCAATCAATAAAGAGACTGACGGTGCTTTTGATATCACTGTAGCTCCTTTGGTGAATGCCTGGGGCTTTGGCTTCAAACATCAGCAGCTTCCCAATCGGCAACAAGTTGATAGTTTGCGTGCTTTAATGGGCATGCAATATATTAAGGTGGAGCATACAGGGGAAAAGAATATCGTTAAAACCGATCACAGAGGCTTGATGCTCGACTTCAGTGCCATTGCAAAAGGCTATGGAAGTGATGCGGTTGCTGCCGTGATGAGACGTCATGACATCAAGAACTACATGATAGAAATTGGTGGAGAAATTGTAACCAGTGGTATAAGTGAGAAGCGCTTGCCATGGAAAATAGGCGTTACCAAACCAAGCGATGACAGTCTTAACACCAATCAAAACCTACAAACGGTACTGAATGTTACCGACAGAGCAATGGCTACAAGTGGGAATTACCGAAATTTCTATTATAAGAATGGCAAGAAACTTGCCCACACCATTGATCCACGTACAGGCTATCCCGTACAGCACAGCCTGTTATCAGCAACCGTTCTTGCCCACAGTTGCGCCGAAGCCGATGGCTATGCCACTGCTTTCATGGTACTTGGCATAGAGAAATCCAAGGCTGTTTTGGATAAACATCCCGAGCTGATGGCCTACTTTATCTATGCTGATAAAGACGGGAAAACAAAAGTTTGGTATTCGCCTTCTTTGGAGAAAACGCTTGTAAAATAACAAACAATGGAGAACGACCTGCAATTATACAGTCAATTATTAAGTCTGCCACTGTTCCAAGGACTTGGCAAAGCAGACTTAGAAGAGGTCGTGACCCACACAAAATTAGGCTTTCACAAATTTGAAACCGGCCAGATTATAGTCTGTGAGAATGACATCTGCAACCAGCTTCATTTTCTTTTGAACGGTCAAATAGAAGTAACAACAGTGTCTGCCGGGCACAGTTATCAGATTACAGAGTCCATTATGGCTCCTGAACTATTACAACCCGAGCGTCTGTTTGGTCTGACACAACATTTTTCCAAGACGTTTAAAGCTTTGTCTACCTGCAACATTCTGACCGTTGAGAAAGATGAAGTCATACGATTAAGTGACAAGTTTCTGATTTTCAGGATAAATCTTCTGAACATCCTTTCCACCTATGCTCAAAAGAATGAACGTATGTTGCTTCGACAACATTCCAACTCTCTTGAAAGTCGCATTATCCGCTTTTTTGCCGACCGTTGTTTACGGCCTGCAGGACGAAAGACCATAAAAATAAAGATGACACAGTTGGCATTAGAACTTAATGACAGCCGACGTGATGTATCGAAAGCATTGAATCATCTGAAACAAAAAGGCATTTTAACACTCAGACGCAATTTTATTGTCATTGAAAAAATTGAAGATGCCTTACAACAAACCCGATTATAAAACAAAAGTTAGTATGAATGAAATAAAAGAGCAAGAAAGAAAGAATCCATTCTTTATAGATTATGGTACGCCACACTACACCGTACCTTTCGATAAAATACAGACTTCTGACTATGAAGAAGCTTTCATGGAAGGCATACGTCGCGACGATGAAGAAATTGACAAGATTGTCAACGACCCAGAAGAGCCGACGTTTGAGAACACAATAGCCCGTGTTGATTTAGAAAACGGCGAGCATTATTATGACCTACTCGACCGCGTTTCAAACGTATTCTCGTGCATGCTGAGTGCCGAAACCAATGATGCACTTGACGCTTTGGCCCAGAAAATGAGTCCTATTCTCACTAAACACGCCAATGATGTCAGCCTCAACAAGAAACTTTTTGAACGCATCAAACATGTATATGACCATCCCAATCGTGAGTTAACCCCCGAAGAGCAGATGTTGCTCAACAAGAGTTACGATGGCTTTGTCAGGAGTGGAGCACTTTTGGACGAAGCCGGTAAGGAGCAACTCCGCAAGATTACCGAGGAAACAAGCATATTGGCATTGCAGTTCTCACAAAACTTACTGAAGGAAACCAAGGCCTATGAACTGCATATTACCGATGAGAAGCTACTTAAAGGACTTCCCGATACAGCCAAGGAAGCAGCCGCACAGACTGCAAAAGAGAAAGAAAAAGAGGGTTGGATATTCACTCTTGACTTCCCAAGCTATACTCCTTTCATGACATACGCTACGCAACGCGAGCTGCGCAAGCAGATGTACATGGCTAAAAACACAGAATGTACACACGACAACAACGAGAATAACCTCGAAATATGCAAGCGACTGATTAATCTCCGCCGTGAGATGGCACAGCTGTTAGGCTTCGAAAACTATGCCGACTACGTTTTGAAACATCGCATGGCAAGCGATACAGCCCACGTGTATCAGCTGCTTAACGACCTCATTGATGCCTATAAACCGACGGCTCTCAATGAAGTGAAAGACATTGAGAACTTGGCTCACAAGTTAGAAGGCGATGATTTTGAAGTAATGCCATGGGACTTCGGTTACTATTCGCATAAACTCCAAATGGAGAAATATAATCTTGATGCCGAAATGCTACGTCCCTACTTTGAGCTTTCAAATGTAATCAAAGGTGTTTTTGGCCTTGCCACCCGTCTCTATGGCATCACATTCAAACCCAACGACAATATTCCTGTCTATCACCCTGACGTAAAAGCGTATGAGGTTTTCGACAAAGACGGCAGTTTTCTTGCTGTTCTCTATGCTGATTTCCACCCTCGCAAAGGTAAGCAAGGCGGTGCGTGGATGACTGAATTCAAAGGGCAATGGATTGATCATAAAGGCAACAACAGTCGTCCTCATGTCAGTTTGGTGATGAATTTCACTAAACCTACAGCCGAAAAGCCTGCACTTTTAACTCTCGGGGAGGTTGAAACATTCCTCCATGAGTTTGGTCATTCCCTCCATGGAATGTTTGCCAACACCCGTTTCGAAAGTCTCAGCGGTACCAATGTATGGTGGGATTTCGTAGAACTTCCGTCACAATTCATGGAAAACTATTCGGTAGAAAAGGACTTCCTCCGCACCTTTGCTTTCCATTATCAAACGGGAGAACCTATCCCCGACGACCTCATCGAGCGCATAATCAAAAGCCGTAACTTCATGACCGCTTATGCCTGCTTACGCCAAGTGAGTTTCGGACTCCTCGATATGGCCTACTATACCCAAAAGAAACCCTTCAACGAAGACATTATTTCCTTTGAAAAGAAGGCATGGGAAAAGGCTATGCTCAACAAGCAATTACCTGATACATGCATGACCGTACAATTCAGTCATATCATGGCAGGAGGCTACGCTGCCGGTTATTACAGCTATAAATGGGCTGAAGTACTTGATGCTGATGCATTCAGTGTATTCAAGAAAAATGGCATTTTCGACCGAAAGACAGCCCAAAGTTTCAGGGATAACATCCTCTCAAAAGGCGGCACAGAACATCCTATGACACTCTATAAACGCTTTCGCGGGCAGGAACCGACAATTAAAGCCCTGTTAGAAAGAAATGGAATTAAATAAAACACATCACAATATGACCGCTGAAGAAAAACAGCAACAATTAGACAACCGCTATCTTCGTATGGCACGGATCTGGGCAGAGAACTCTTATTGCCTGCGTCGGCAGGTGGGAGCCCTGGTCGTTAAAGACAAAATGATTATCAGCGACGGCTACAATGGAACCCCGAGTGGCTTTGACAATGTCTGCGAGGATGCCAACCAAGCAACTTTTCCCTATGTTCTGCACGCCGAAGCCAATGCAATCACCAAATTGGCTCGCAGCAGTAACAACAGTGACGGCAGTACGCTTTACGTGACAGCTTCACCCTGTATCGAATGTGCAAAGCTCATCATACAGGCTGGTATCAGGCGTGTTGTCTATGCAGAGAAATACCGTTTGGAGGATGGTATTCATCTTTTACGCAAAGCAGGAATAGAAGTGATTTACATGGAACAAAAGAATAACTATGGAACAGAAGAAAAATAATCGGTGGATGCCACTCATTATGGCCCTCTGTGTCATTGTGGGTATCTTCATTGGAACCTTTTATGCCAACCATTTCTCGGGCAACCGACTCAACATTATCAATTCTGGCAGCAACCGACTCAATAATCTCTTGCACATCATTGATGATCAGTATGTCGACAAAGTGAATATTGATTCGCTCGTAGACAATGCCATTCCGCAGATACTAAGCGAGCTTGACCCTCACTCTGTCTATATCAATGCCAAGGATGTACAGGCAGCCAACGACGACTTGAAAGGCTCTTTCTCGGGTGTGGGCATTGAATTTACCATCCGACAAGACACCATCCACGTGCAGAATGTCATCAAGAATGGGCCTGCCGACCGTGCCGGCATCTTGGCTGGTGACAAGATTGTGAGTGTTGACGGCAAACCGTTCGTGGGCAAAACCGTTACCAATGAAGAGGCCATGCGCCGCTTGAAAGGGCCTAAAGACACGAAAGTGAAGATCGGAGTAAAGCGTTATGGGCAGAAAGCCATTAAATATTTCACGGTAACACGTGGTGAAATACCGACGAAGAGTATTTCTGCAACCTATATGCTTGACGATAAAACAGGCTATATCCGCATCAAGAACTTCGGCGAAACAACCTATCCCGAACTACTTATTGCATTGGCCAAACTCTCTCAAGAGCGTTTCAGCAACTTAGTCATAGACCTTCGCGACAACACAGGTGGCTACTTGAACAGTGCCGTGCAGATAGCCAATGAGTTCCTTTCGAAGCATAAACTCATCGTCTACACCCAAGGGAGAAAGAGTCCCCGACAGGATTATTTATCAGACGGACGCGGCAGTTATCAGAACATTCCACTCGTTGTGCTCATCAATGAGGGTTCTGCTTCGGCGGCAGAGATATTTGCCGGTGCCATGCAGGACAACGACCGAGCCACGATCATCGGTCGACGTTCGTTTGGAAAAGGCTTGGTACAGCAGCAGATTGGTTTCCCCGACGGCAGTATGATCCGTCTGACGGTAGCCCGATACTACACTCCTTCCGGGCGTTGTATACAGAAACCATACACTAAGGGAGAGGATCCTCAGTATCAACAAGACCTCATGTCACGCTATCAGCACGGTGAGTTCTTCTCGTCAGACAGTATCAAACACACCGGCCCTGCATATCATACGGGTATCGGACGCGTCGTCTATGGCGGTGGCGGTATCACCCCCGACATCTTCGTTCCAGAAGACACTTTGAACATCACCTCTTATTATAAGCAGGCTGCCATGAGCGGACTGATACTCCAGTTTGCCTACACCTATACCGATGACAACCGCATCAAGCTCAACAACTTCAAGGAAATGATGCAGCTTAGTGACTATCTTGCCAAACAGAACATGGTAGATAAGTTTGCCACCTATGCCGACCGTCATGGTCTGAAGCGTCGCAATCTGATGTTACAAAAGAGTCATAAACTCCTCAACCGCTACATCAACAGCCGTATTATCTACAACATGCTTGACGAAGAGGCCTGGAATGAATACATCAACCAAGACGACCCTGTCATCTCAACAGCGCTACGCGTGTTCAGAAACAATGCGGCTTTTCCTAAAAAACCAGAGAAAAAAAGCGCCAAAGGAAAGGTTGCCATAGTGCAAGGCTACAATCATTTCAGCCTGCAACGCCATTTCATCGCCCATGCTTAAAAGCGAACTGCGACAGCAAATGAAAGTCCTCAAGCGACAGTTCACCAGTAACCAACTGCGTGAACAGTCGCTTGTACTCGTCAACAAAGTGCTCCGCCATCCTCGTGTCAACGCTGCAAAGACCATTCTTCTTTACTATTCAATGGCCGACGAGGTTGATACACACAACTTGGTTGACCTGCTTCGCGAGCAAGGAAAAACGGTTTTGCTGCCCGTAACATTAGCGTACGAACTTGAAATCCGACGCTATGAAGGGCCAAAGAGTCTGCAAGAAGGCAGGGCTTTCCATATCATGGAACCCACAGGAGCTGTTTTCACACAACTTCACACCATTGACCTCGTGATTGTTCCCGGTATGGGTTTCGACCCACAAGGCAACCGATTGGGGCGTGGGAAAGGCTATTATGATCGTTTTCTGAGGCTCGTTCCCCAGGCTTATAAGCTCGGTCTGTGTTTCGATTTCCAAAAAGTAGCGTCTGTTCCAACCGAAGATACAGACGTAAGAATGGACGAAATCATTTGAAATCTTACTTCTTAAGATAGCATTAATATAAAGAAAGTATGACAAAATATACATTCCCGGCGGTGGAATGTCTGACAAACATGGCCTGCGCAACTTATACATTGGTATCATGGCAGGCTATAAATTCAAGCTCTGAAGCAAACAGAAAAGTCTGAATATCGGCTGATATAGGGTATCAACTGCGACATATAGGGATTGTTCGCCAAGCATTTAGGGATTTCCCCTCGCCCTTAAAGCCTAACAATTCCTATTTTTGTAGAAAATATAACTGCACTCGACAAATTATGAATTCATTCACTTTGCACTCGTTTGCAATATCTTTGTAAAACATAAAATCATTAGACTATGAAACGAAAACTACAGATTTTAGCATTGATGCTCACACTCTTACTGACGGCTTTCAGCATGGAGGCTACGGCAAAAGACAAGCGAACCGTTGAACGAGGAATGACAAAACAGGAAGTGATGAGCATTCTCGGCACCCCGAAAGCCTCAAGTTTTGACCAAACAGGAACACGTTGGGAATACATCAAAAGCAAGTTGTTGGATCCCTACGATGTATATGTGCGTATCGAATTCGACAACCGCGACCGCGTTGTCAACTATCAGGAGACCATTATCCCAAGGCAGACGGGCAATCAAAACAACACGATCATCGGCAACCCTACTGATGAATTCCGCCGTCCCTACCCCGGTTTCTACGATGATTGTCTAAGTGAAAACGAGTTTACTATACTCTACGACCGAATGAACAAAGCAAACTTCGACGACAACAGAATGGCACTCCTTGAAGTGGCCTGCCTGAGAAGTCTTTTCACTTGCCGTCAAAGTGCGCAATTATTGAAGTTGTTTTCATTCAGCGATGGCAAGTTGAAAGCTCTCCGTTTCATGGCCCGACAGATTGTAGATCCACAGAATGCCTACGTCATCTATCAGAGTTTCACTTTCGACAGCGATAAAGATAAGGCGGCAAGAATTATGCATGAGATGCAGATGCGATAAAGAATGATGCATGATGAAAGCCTGATGATTTTTCAAGTCCCCAGAAACGATTTCAAAACTCAAAATCAACTGGCAATCAACTACTTACAAATAGCATTCTGATTTGCGTCAAGTTAGCGTGTAATCTGCATCAAATCATCATGCCATCTGCGTCAAGTTACGCGCTGACTTGACGCAAATCAGAAACTAAAGTAATGCACATTGAAAAACGATATCATTCACACTGCTTTTTCATCTCAAAAACACAGCCTTGCTTTTCCCAACAAAACGCAAATGAAAACCATATGAAATGTCTGACAGAAACGTAGGGAAAGAAAGGCGAGACACAAGCTCATCGCCTGTTGGTCAATAGAACTTGATGTCGCTGATGATGAAGCTTCCCACCTGACTGTTGAGCCGTTGCACCAACTTTTGACGCATCATGCTGAGATCCTGGCGTAAAGCGGGATTGAGAATCTTTACAAACAGCGTCTGATTCTTAATGAACTTATCACCTGTATAACGGGCTACCGTGGGACCAACCACCGCATCCCATGACGCAATCAACCGCTTCTGCAGGAGCGGAGTCTCAAATCCTTCCTTGCGAAGTACGGTCTGAAGGATATCAGCCAATGATTTTACGTCGCGCTTGAACATCAGTCTTTCAATTCAATTTCACCCTTGTTAACCGAGAAAAGCCTGTAATCGAAGTCGCCATTAGCAAGAATTCGGTCAAGATGATCACGGTTGGTGTCGGTAATAAAGATTTGCCCGAAACCCTCTCCCCCCACAAGTTGCACAATCTGTTCAACGCGGTCGGCATCAAGTTTGTCGAAGATATCGTCGAGAAGCAGCAGCGGAGTGCTGTTCGAAGTATGGCGAAGGAAATCGAATTGTGCCAGTTTCAAGGCCAAAGCATAAGTCTTGTGCTGCCCCTGACTGCCCTCTCTCTTCATCTGATAACCATCAAGAAGCATCTCAAGATCATCACGATGCACGCCATGAAGTGAGTAGCCCACTGCCCTGTCTTTATAGCGGTCGCGCTGTATGGTATCGAGCAGAGAGCCGCGCTGTCCATGCGAAATATAATTCAAGGAAACCGTTTCATGCCCACCGGAAATATGACCGTAGATGTTCTGAAACACCGGAACAAGTCGCTTAACGAAAGCATCACGCTTCTGATAGATAACTTCTCCGTTCATCGCCATTTGCTCTTCCCATATCTCAAGCAGTGCTTTGTCGGGCTCATCCTCCATTTTCAACAACGCATTACGCTGCTGCAAAGCCTTGTTATAGGCTGAAAGAGCCTCAATATAAGCATGGTCATACTGTGAAATCACAAGGTCGAGAAGGCGTCTGCGCTCCTCACTTCCCCCCTCAATCAAAACAGAATCCGAGGGCGAAGCAAACACAAGCGGTATCAAACCGATGTGCTGTGACAGTCGGCGATACTCCTTTTTGTTGCGCTTGAAGTGTTTCTTCGTGCCACGCTTCATACCGCAATAGATCCGCTCTTCCTCTCCTTCATCCGTTGTATAGTTGCCTTCAAGCACCAGGAAATCCTGATTATGCATGATTACCTGCGAGTCAATGGGATTGAAAGCACTGCGACAAAACGAGAGATAATGCACTGCATCAAGCACGTTTGTCTTGCCAACCCCATTG
Organism: Prevotella sp. HMSC077E09; assembly: GCF_001814685.1. Classification (NCBI taxonomy): domain Bacteria; kingdom Pseudomonadati; phylum Bacteroidota; class Bacteroidia; order Bacteroidales; family Prevotellaceae; genus Prevotella; species Prevotella sp. HMSC077E09. The sequence continues at coordinate 87,419 of NZ_KV817592.1, forward strand.
CTTCCTATAAAGCAGTTGAGTTTCGGAGACAATGAAATTGTTGCCTCACGGATATTCTTATAATTGAGGATTGAAAGTCTATTGAGTATCATAATCTTGCTTGCAAAGTTACCGTTTAATAGCTGAAAAACGAAAAAAAGAATGAATAAATTTCAATATGTGAGAATATTTACGTAATTTTGCGACGGTCTATGCCTCCCTATAAAAGGGAAGAAACACCGCAATTTGAGAAATAAATAAAAACAACAAATAACAATGGCAAACAAAAATGAACAGGGAGTGCTCGACAATGAGACTCTCATCAAGTCGGAAGCTTTCTTTGATAAGAACAAGAAAGCTATCATCATTGCTGTCTTAGCAATTATCATTATTGTAGTAGGTGGCTTCCTTTACAAGGCTTATGTGGCTGAACCACGCGAAGAAAAGGCCAGCACTGAACTTGCAAAAGGCCAGGAATACTTCAATGCTGAACAGTTTGACAAGGCTCTCAACGGTGATGGTGCAGGCTTTACCGGCTTATTAAACATCATCAACAACTATGGAAGTACTGATGCTGCCAATTTAGCGAACCTCTATACCGGCCTCTGTTATGCCAACTTAAATAAATGGAACGAAGCTGTAAAGTATCTTGATGAATACTCTCCTGCTGATGATGCCATGGTAAGTCCGGCTGCCGTAGCAGCTCTCGGCAATGCCTATGCACATGTTAATCAGTTGGATAAGGCTGTCGACAACCTCAAGAAAGCTGCTGACATGGCTGACAGTGAGGGCAGAGACGGCGTCAACAACTCGCTTTCTCCTACTTTCCGCCTCCAAGCTGCAATCCTTTTGGAGAGCCAAGGAAAGAAAGATGATGCACTGAAAATATATCAGGACATCAAGAAGAAGTACGTAAACTCTGCGCTTGTTCAGAGCCAGGAGATTGACAAGTACATTGAAAGAGCATCAAGATAACATGGCAACTGAATTACATCATCTGTCTGATTACGACGTCAACACGGTGCCCGATGCAAGCAACATGTGTTTCGGTATCGTGGTGGCCGAATGGAATCCGGAGATTACTGATGCCTTGCTTGACGGTGCAATAACAACACTGAAGAAGCACGGGACACTCCCGGAGAACATCCATGTGAAGACAGTTCCGGGAAGTTTTGAACTTATCTACGGTGCGCATCAAATGGTGTTGCATGGTGGTTACGATGCTGTCATTATCTTAGGAAGCGTTATTCGTGGTGAAACTCCACACTTCGACTATATCTGTCAAGGCGTAACCGAAGGCATTGCACGCTTGAATGCCACGCAGGAAATCCCTGTTATCTATGGTCTTCTGACCACCAACGACCTGCAACAAGCACAGGATCGCAGTGGCGGAAGACTGGGAAACAAAGGTGATGAATGTGCTGTTGTCGCAATAAAAATGGCTAAGTTCTAAGCAATAAGATGAAACTGCACCAATTGTTACAAGCTTATGAGTTCGATGAACTCATGCCGGTAATCAACGAAATGTTTCCCGGCACAGCCAAATATCGTGCACCTTTGAAGGTCGCTTACGACATCATGGTCGGTATGCGCCCTGTTTCTTCGAGCAAAAGTATTCGCTATAAGCTCATCAAAGGCAAGGGAGAAGAACAGTATATGGGGGCCGAAGATGCCAATTTCAATGGTACTTGGGAAGTTATTCTCGGCAAAGAAGTCTCTCGCGAGAAAGGAGTTGACCTCAGTGATGTAGAGATTTTAGCCAACTGTTTAGTCAACATGTGTTTCATCAGCAAGTATCCTCGCCAGTTTGAAGAAGCACACAAGGCGCTCTTGAAAGAATAAAACGAACATTATCTACATAGAAAAAGAGATGAAAGTCGATGCTTTCATCTCTTTTTTTGCTGTTATACCCCACTCAACGGACTATAAATCATCAGAACAAATCTAAAACCTTATAGCTTAAGAAACAGAAAGACAGCATCCGCTCTTGGGCAAAATGCTGTCTTTCAACTATCTTTCGGGCATCCTAAAAGCCCGACTGTTCATTGCTTAGTCTTGGCGACGGCCATACTGTTCATCAAGATTGAACAGAGAACTATCACCCATTCGCTTAATACGGTCTACGATTCCGCTTGCTGTAGCCTCTTCATCTACCTGCTCACGAACAAACTGCCAGAGGAAATCCTGTGTTGCATTATCTCCTTCTTTCTGTGCTTGAGCGAGCAAGTTATTAATGCTTTCACTGATCTTACACTCGTGGGCATAAGCATCTTCGAATGCATTGAGGGGACTTTCCCATGTTTTCTTCACGGCTTCAATAGTGTTCACCTCAGCCGTTCCACCACGTTTGATGATGAAACTTGCCATTTGATAGGCGTGATCCATTTCCTCTGCACTCTGCTTTTTCATCCAAGTAGAGAAGCCATTATAGCCTTCTTTCTCGAAATAGAAAGACATTGAAAGATACAAGTTGGCTGAATAAATCTCGCAGACAATCTGATTGTTGAGTGCTTTCTCAAGTGAATTTGAAATCATAATCTATATTTTTAATTGTTATCTGATGAGACAAAGATACATAAAAAACAGGTATCTTATGCTCAACAAACCATTTCTTAGCTTTTTTTATCTATTCACTACGCTCTTTATTCCTACATTCCTTCTTTCTCTGCAAGGTCGACTTCCGAAGCCTCATCACTTCCTGTGTCAAGCTGAGTATCCTTGGATATGGTTATTCTACCCTGACGTGACACCTTCATCAGCAATGGGATATACTCATCACTCATTTTATCCGGCGAGCCAACACTTGCTGCAAACAAGAGATTATCGCCCTCGGCACGGTCAAGAACAATGCCTACGAGAGCACCGTTTGCATAGGTTTTCCCTACGTAGGAACTGAAATCAGACTTCGTAAACGTACGGTTGAAGAACTCACTACCGTCAGCGCGCAGAATACGCACAGTAATCCGGTTGTCATAATACTTAGTATCGCCATCGGCTATAACCGGTAATGAAAGGTCAGCCACACGCTTTGTCTCAACCGTGTAGACTGTTCCTAACCATTCAACTTTACGGCTTTGTGCATAATCACCGGTCTTCATAATCTGGCGATGCGCTGCAGCTACGGGCTTTTTAGTAATGATAATGCCCGTATTCTTCTTCTCCTTGCAACTCGTCAAGATAAGCACGGCAACGCAAAACAACAACAAACTATAATATTTCTTCATCTCTTTCATTTTTTATTATGATGCAAAGATAGCGTAATTCTGCCAAATAACAAAGGGAAATAAATGTTTTACAAACTTATCACTACAAATAAATAAACCATGAAAAAATGCGGGAAAAACGAATATGGAGCATTTTTTTATTATCTTTGCAGTATCTAAACTCCAACTGATTAATGAAAAATAAACAGTTCATCTATACTCTTCTGCTACTCCTATTCATGCTTTCAGGCTGCAAAAAAGGTAAGCAGGAACAGACGCAAAAGGCCATTGATACCATTCCAATGCTTATCAATGAAGTGCAAAAGTGCTCCAAACTGTACACCGTAGAATACAGACTTCACAAGATTATCACCCATAATGACCAGAAAACTATTGAAGGGAAGCTCTTCAATCAGGATATCAATATCGACATTCCTATGACAAAACGCAGGATAGCCATACCGATGGACGCCACTGTGAAAAGCTATATTGACTTCTCAACCTTTAGTGAAAAGAACGTCAAACGCAACGGAAAGAAGATTGAAATCACGCTTCCTGACCCGCGTGTCACGTTGACAAGCACGAAGATTGACCATGAACAAGTGAGGAAGTTCGTCAACTTCACACGCTCCGACTTTACAGATGCCGAACTTTCTGACTTCGAACGTCAGGGACGTGAACAGATATTGAAAGCTGTTCCACAAACAGATATCCTTGAAAATGCCCGCATCAGTGCCACAAGGATCCTCATTCCATTACTTCAACAGTTGGGATTTTCCGAGCAAGATATTACCATTCATTTCAGAGACGACCTGCACAGCAGTGATATCCCGACACTGATTGACAAAACATTTGAGCATGGAAAATAAGAAACAAAATACATTTTGGCACATCATCTTCAGTCGGCTGTCTGCCAAAGCCATTCTGATGATAACGCTTATCGTGGTTCTGCTGATAACGATAACCATTGCCATACGCTGGATAACAAACGGAACAAGTCTGCATATCAAGCAAAACAAACAGATAGACCTTACTCCGACACTGATCAAAAGCATTGAAGAAATCGGCGAATGGGAGTTTCTACAGCTGACCGATGAGGAACTCATAGACACCGTGAAGCATGGTTTCTTCGGCGACAGTGAGCTTGCACGCATCTATTATGGCACCTTGAGATTAGGCATCAACCTGCATCAAGCGCCTCCTGGCTGGATAGTTCAAGACAAAGATACACTCAGACTGTCACTTCCTCCCATTCAACTGCTCGACCAGGACTTCATTGATGAAGCACGCACTAAAGCTTTCTTTGAGAGTGGAAAGTGGACAGAAGCCGACCGCAAACAGCTTTATGAACGTGCATACAGCCGCATGAAACAACGCTGTTTAACGCCTGCAAACATAGCAATCGCACAGGCTAATGCCCGACAACAGATAGAAAACATGATGAAAAGCATGGGCTTCAAGAATGTAAAGACTGGCTTTGAAACAGACAACAAATAACAAACAAAAGGCCCGATAGCATCACGCTATCGGGCCTTCTCTCACTAAATCAACAAAATTAACTGTCCCCTTTACGGGCAATTTGTAATCAAATAATTAATCTACCCAAACACAAAAAAACTTCAAAATTACCAAAACACTTAAAACCTAAATATATATGTAACCTATTGAAAACCATGTTTAATTGCTCTTGCCGATATCACTACCGACTTGAAAAGCCGTCATTCATGAAACGACAGCATGTCTGAACGACAATACAAAGATAAAACTAATCTCGCCTGTTCATTCTATATTCCTGCTTTTCTTTGACAAATCAGTGAGCAAACGTTTGCACAAAACAGCATGAGAAGACTGAAACAAAGAAATTACAATCGATGAACAACACCATATTTTGTAAATAATATCACCCTGTTTTTAACACTTCCGAGTGAGGCCTTCTATGAAAAAGCAGGGGAAGAAAACAGCAGTTATTCCGCAATCTTGGGAGAGTAAGCACATAATTCGAGGCACTAAGCGTTGTGATTTGACGCAAAACACGCTGCTATTTGCATCAAATGACGCACTCAGATGAGGCAGATAACGAGGTAATTCGATTGGAATTGCATCATTTTTTCACATGATTTTGCTTCCTTTTCTGGCTTAAAATCCGTAACCATTTGATAGACAACAGCTTACAAATCAGCTAAAAACAGATGTTATTCGGAGCGAGGAAAGCTTTCATTTCAAATACGCGAGTATAGCGAAGGCATTTGTAAATATACTTGAAAAGAATTAACATATAATCCGTTTCCCAAGCAACGGCCCTGTACGCCAATGCCACCAATACTATCTTCTCTATGATACAGTCTTCTTAAATGCCATACCTGCACGGCTGTCTACACCGGAAAAGTAAAACACAAACAGCTTGATAAGCTACTATCTACAGCTTACAGACCGCAAAAGGGGAAAGCCTTTTCTGACTTTCCCTATATAAAAATCATAAATCTTCAAAGCAAACAGAGTGCTGCTCCGAACGAGATGAAGAGATGAAAAAACAGCTTTCTGCATGAAAGGAACATGAAAGTATCTCCTCAAATCGTTCTGCAAACAAACTATTTCTTACTTTCCAACAAGACCGTATCTGATTTCAAATCAATGCCACGCGCCTTGAGTTGCACCTTGCCTTCATGCGCATTCATCTTCACAACAACCATACATCGGCCAAAGAATGCCTTTCGTTTCGTATCCTTGAAACGCTCCATAGAGGTCTGACAGCCATTATCTACGCCGACAATCTCACCATTTCCTTCTGTTTCGAAATAGAGCTGATGCTCTGCCCAAGGGCAACGCCGACCGTCCTTATCAACAACTTCTGCCTCAACAAAAGCCAAACCGCCGGGTTTACAGATGCCAGTTTCAACTGTCAAACGAATGTGATCGGGTGCTCCTGCCGTATGGATTTCTTCCTCACGCACGGCTTTTCCATGCTCATAAGCAACGACTTTCACACTCCCCAGCTCATAGTTTACGCGCCATTTCACATGAAATTCATTTGGTTTCTTTTGTTTCAGGCCCTGACTTTTGCCATTAACGAACAATTCAACAGCATCGGCATGATTGAAATAACACCACATATCAATCTGCTGTCCGGGTAACCAGTTCCAATGAGGAAACAGATGTAGCACCGGTTTCTGCGTCCACTCGCTCTGATACATGTAGTAGATATCCTTCGGAAATCCAGCAAGATCAATGATACCAAAATAGCTGCTGCGGGCCGGGAAGCCATAAGGTGTAGGCTCACCAAGGTAATCCCATCCCGTCCATACAAACTGTCCGCTCACGAAATGATTGTTCTTAACCACATTCCAAGTGCTTTCGTGCGTGCTACTCCATGAAGCGTGCATGTTATCATAGGCACTACACATGAAAGTTGGATTGGAGTAAGGAAGCCACCACTCCTCCGGTGCTTTATAGACAGAGTCACTTGGCATCATATAAAAACCTCTTGTCTGGAGTGCAGAAACAGATTCTGTCATGATAAAAGGCTTGCCGGGAAAGTTCTTGGGCACATCTTTTATATTCTTTATATGGTAGTTATAGCCTATCAGGTCTAAGGCATTGCTCTTGAAGAGAAGGTTTTCGGGCGACGGTTCATTGCAACCTGCCGTCACAGGGCGTGTCGGATCAAGTTGCTTGATGATGTCAACCAAGCGTTTTGTCAGTTGCGAATTGACATTCATCTTGCCATCATCAGTGCTGTTTGGAGTAATGGCATGTCCTGCATTGAGAATGAGATTAGCCTCTTCGGGCGACAATTGATCAGCGTCGGCAGAGTCCCATTGCTCCAACACTTCATTGCCAATGCTCCATATCATGATACTCGGATGATTGCGGTCACGCTTCACCAAGTCGGAAAGGTCGCGCTCAAACCACTGGTCAAAATAGCGGGAATAATCGTATTTTGTTTTCTTTCGATGCCACATGTCAAAGCTTTCATCCATCACAATGAAGCCCATGGAGTCGCAAAGTTCAAGAAGTTCGGGAGCAGGAGGGTTGTGTGAGCAGCGAATGGCATTGCACCCCATGTCTTTCAACAGTCTTAATTGGCGATAGATAGCGTCACGATGCACAGCAGCTCCTAAGCAACCAAGGTCATGGTGATTGCAAACGCCATTGATTTTCAGGTTCTTTCCATTCAGCCAGAAGCCTGTTTGAGCATCGAAATGAAACGAACGAAAACCAAACGGCGTATCATAGCAATCGAGAACTCTACCACCTTGCACGATTTCCGTACGCAAAACGTAACGATAAGGACTGTCTATTGACCATAGTTCCGGCTTATCTACCTGCATATTCTCCTCGAAAACAGCAGGCTTATTGGGGTTAACCGTCAGCTTACGCAGCACTGTTGACACGACCTTCTGTGCTGAATTGAGCACGATATTGCGCACAGTTACAGTCTCAGAACGGCTGCCTTGATTGTCAATTTTAATCTCGGCGCAGACCTTTCCGTCTGTTGTTGCCCTGACAAACGTACCCCAATGTGCCACATGCAGCGCATTGGTCGTCACTAAATAAACGTGACGATAGATGCCACTTCCACTATACCAACGGCAATTCGGCTGCTCACTGTTATCCACTCTGACTGCCATCACATTGTCTTTTGCCTTGAGATACGGTGTAAGTTCATAGCGATAACTGATGAAACCATAGGGACGTGTGCCCAATAAATGCCCATTCAAATAGACAGAAGCATTCATATACACGCCGTCGAAATCAATAAAATAATGTTTATTCCGGTCATATGAGGGCACATCGAAATGCTTTCGATACCACGCAATGCCTCCGGGCAATGCGCCACCTGTGGCTCCTGACGGATTAGTTGCCTGGAAATCGCCCTCAATAGACCAGTCATGAGGAAGCGACAAGCGTCTCCAAGCGTTGTCATTAAAGTTAGGCGACGACATCGTTACCGAGTCCTGTAACGCAAAAAGCCAGTGATTGTCAAACAGTTTACGGTCAGCAGCAGAGGCTGTGACCGTAAAAGACAATGCAACAAATAAGAAAATAGATTTCAGTTTCATTTATTTCAATTTAATTTTCAGTTTCTTTCCCGTGTAGTTTACAATTCGGCCATCTGCTTCATCAATATTCAATGCATCCACTTTCAAGTCAGGATGGCGATAGACTACCTTGAAACGGCGCACTTTCAACATGCCTTCAAAGCTGCCACTCCGCTCTCCTATCGTGAGTGTCTGCGTTTTGTCGTCATATAAGAAAGGAATGGTGGCATACTTTCCCTGTTCATAATTATAGTTTGTTCCTTCATCTTCATAAAGTGTAAAACGTCTGTTTTTTCCACCATATAGATGTAACATGACTGTTTCTAAGCAGTTGAGGGAAGCCGTTATTTCTCAGAACTTTCCCTGATTTTCAGTATCATAGGGATGATTTCCCTATAGATGTGCTGGTCGCCACCGATATGTCGCAACAGCAGTTCACAGCTTTTGGAGCCTTGTTCGTGTGCCTGATCCATAATCGCACTAAGCTTTGGGGTGACAAAAGCAGCCGAGTCACCATCGGTGAAGCCTATGATTGCAACATCATCGGGTATGCGCAAACCACACGCTTTGATTGCATCGAAGGCGGCATAGGTGATGATATCGTTGAAAGCAAGAATGGCATCAGGACGTTTCTCGCTTTGAAGCAACTGCAAAGTAGCCTGCCGTGCCTCGTCAAAATCAATTTTCCCACACAACACCAAATCGCGATCTATGGGCAAACGATGGTCGCGCAAGGCCTCAAGATAACCGTGCTTGCGCCGCTTCACCATGTCAAGGTGGCTTGGCCCGCCAATGAAGGCAATGCGTCGGGCACCTCTTGCAATGAGATGGGAGGTAGCTTCCTGGGCTGCCTCATCACCGTTGGCAACCACCTGAGAGAACTTTTCGGGCAGACAGGTACGGGCGAAAAACACGACGGGGATGTCCATTTCGTGGAGTTGGAGATAGTGCTGATAGTCCACCGTGTCTTGCGCCAGACAAGCTATGATGCCCTCCACATGCATGGAAATGAAGCTTTCAATGGCTTTTTCTTCACGCAGATGACTTTCATGACTGTTGGCACTGATGACCGAATAACCATTTCGCGAGGCATAATCCTCTATGCCGTCAAGCACCGAAGCATAGTAATGGGTGACGAGATTAGGCACAATCACACCTATCACACGTGGTGCTTCCCTGCGCAAACTCTGTGCAAAAGGATTGGGGCGATAGTTCATCTGCTTGGCCAAAGCCTGCACCTTGGCTTTCATTTCATCCCCAACCTCATGACTGCCCCGCAAGGCTCGCGACACCGTGGCCATGCTTACACCCAACACTTCGGCCAGATCTTTCAAGGATGTCCTACGCTGTTTCATGCTAAAAACTTATGCTTCTTTGTTTAACTTTATAGCTATTCAGTGACTACAAAGATACAAATAAAAGTAAAACAGCAGAAAGAGATGAGTGAAAAAAAGACAAAAAGCAAGATAAAACCTTTCCCGTTGACTTCTCAATATGTAAAGAAAGATTGCTAAAAAAACAGGTCTTGAAAATCGAGCAAATAGAAATGAAAGCGCTGAATGAAAGCCATTTTAAGACATGAAGAATGGAAAAACGAGCCAAAATTCATCACATTGTCTCACGATTTGCGTCATATTACCACGCTATATAGGTCAAAACACAGTGCCGTTTGAGGCAAAACAAGAGGTGATTCAAGTCATTTCAGCACCTGATATGACGCAAAATGCAACCAAATTTCACGTTATTTCTTCTCGCTTTTTCTATGATTTCATCTATCCGTTTGATAGTCAAAGCATTAGCAAACAGGCTCAAAACTCGCGTATTTCCAAACAGAAAACTCTGCGTTCAGAATAACTCAAGCATTTGAAAGCTTTTGTAAAATAAAATCAGAAGATGCCAACCACAGATACATATGCAGAGAGAGACTCCGGAAAATCAAATGTAATACTCTGCAGAATCAACCAAACCGGCTCGCAAGGCATATTTTGTGGCTTCATGAATAGTGTTGACACCAAGCTTACGAAAGATGTTCTTGCGATGTGTATTCACTGTATGGAAGCTCGAAAACCGCTTTTCTGCAATCTCACGCGTAGTCATTCCAAGGGCTATATCCTTCAGTATTTCGTTTTCTGTAGGTGTAAGTTTGGCGCGATCTGACGCAGTTTCCATCGGCACAAGCAACATTTCGGCCATTCGTTGACAGATAAAACGGCGCCCACGAACGGCATAATCAAGCGCTTCGCGTATCTCCTGAAGACTGCATTCCTTTAGCAAGATACTGAAACGCGGTGAAGTTGCAATGAGCACCCGCACGAAATCAACGCTCAAATCCTCGCAGAAGAGCAGCCATCTTGCTTCGGTGAAACGCTCACTCAGTATGGAAAGCTCGGCAGCATCATTGATATCAAACAGTGTATAGTCGAGAACTATCACCCGATTGCCGTCATTCTGCAATGCCAGAAGCAGTTCGCTCTTGTCTTCGACATACTTCGTGGTCACGCCATTGAAATCACTAAGAACATACACCAAGCCTGCCCGAGTGATGTCTTGCTTATCAGCTAAGAGAATTTCCATACCTTATTGATTTTCATACAAAGTTAAATAAAACGGCAGAATGCAAGAAACATGAAGCTAAGAAGCTGATAACCGACAGTCCTTTCCATAGGGGAACCAACATTTCCAGCAGCTCAGAACGTCACGCGAAGCATGAACCTGACACCATTTTTCTTGGCTGTCGGGAGGGTATTATAATTACAACGGTGCACATACTCCACGTGAAGAATCTTGAAAATGTTATGAAGTCCGGCCACAACTTCCACATAAGGGCGCTTCGGATCCATGACATAACTGCCTTCGGGGAAGCTCCATAACACAGGATCGCCTGCATTTGCCAGCAACGTTGGATTGTTCTTGTCTGTCAGTTTGCCCCAAAGTGTCTTCACTCCGATATACTCACGCCATTTAAGTTTCTTCAACAGAGGTATCCTGTTGAGGAGTTTTCCATTCAAATCCCAGCTCACATCAAGGCTCGCATAGCGGTCGTTAAGGAATTCCATGTTGTTAATCATGTTGAAAGTCTCCTCTTGTACGATGTAACTCAAGTTAGCTGCGGGCATAATCAGCAGTGGGAAAGGTACCTTGTTCCATTGAGCGCCGGCCTTTACATGGGCATCTATCTTGCCCCATGAGTTCATCCAGAAGCGCTTATAGATAGCAGCCTCGGTGAAATTATACTTATAATCGCCACCAAGGAACTTGACTCCCATCGAATGTCCGAAGGTAAACACGGGCGCATCAAGGTTGACCGGAATACGACGTTGCTTCGTGTTGATATATGTTCTGCCCGGAGCGAGTTGGAAATTCACGCTCAGTTCGGTTGTTCGCAAAGTCTTCACAGGAAACAGGAGTGCCCCCATTGGCTCGTCTTCCTCGGTCTTCACGCCAATGACTGAACGCAATCCCCACTCCGACTCCCATTCAAACTGAAGCTGTTGACGGTTATAGAGCATCATCTTATCAACTTTCGCCCACTTGAAAGCAGTGAAAACATTGTCCTTATCTGTACGCATAAACTTGTCGGAAGGCGACATGATATCATAGGTTGAGGTGAAAGTCAGCGTGCGTTTCGGGAACTCTCGCGGCAGATAGTCTTTCTTGTTGAAAGAGTAAGTCACCTCACCTTTATAATAATTGCGATGACTCTTCCAGCCATGAGCATAGTAACCGGAGAAGAACCAATGCTTGTTGAGGTTGGCAGTTGTCTGTGCACTGACGCGTGTTCGCAGCCCATCAATGAAGTTAGAGGTAAGCATGGTGTTGATTGGGCCTATATCCACCTTGCCGGGATGGTTCAGATCGCCCGTTTCAACAAAGTTTTCTATCAGTGCTTTTGCCCCGAATATGATGTATTTGAAGCCTTTCAACTGCTCTATTCTGTGAATGAATGCCTGCATTTCTCCCTCACTCTTAGTGAGTTCCACCGTGCGATACTGGTTCCAGAAAGCCTCATCGCGCATCATTGCATTGGCTTCCCGCCGTGTAGAAGCCTTGCCTTTGAAAAGTTGTTTGGGCAGTTCGTCAAAGGCATAATCGCTTAATCGCGTCGTACGTACAATGAGTGCTTTCGACATGAAGTCAGTAACTTTCAGCTCTGCCACCATATCATCAACACTCAAAGCCCATTCGCCATTCGGCAATTTGGTGTATTCCTGCGTCAGTTTCAGGTTTTCAACAAAGTTAACATCACTTCGCTGAGGTATTGAGAAGTCGCATCTTTTCAAATGAAGTGTGGAGTCTGCCAGAATATATAGTTCTCCTCGGAAGCCAAAGTCCTGCTGGTTGTTGGGCAAGAACTGCAGATGATAGCAGAGATCATGGTCTACATAGACCGTATCTTCAATGTAGAAACGATAGAACGAAATGGCATCCTTGCCGATAGGACTGGTAAATGGGTACTGAAGTAGACGCACCTGATCGTCGTAAAGGTCGACATCTGTGAAGACATCTTTCATGACCGTATTGAGAATATCACCCGTTTCAAACAACTGGTTGATGCCGTTGGTCTGTTGTCCCAATATGATATCCTTCTCGGTTTTGGGGTTCTTGCGATACAGATGCTGGGTAACGGTTTCATCAACCGACAGGGGGAGTATCAGTTTATGATTGTAAGGGCTGGTTTCTATCTGGTCAATGAGCCATTGTTTATTGGCGAAAAAGCCGCTATCTATATCGACAGGCTGAATGTCATTGACTGCCATTGTAATCTTCTGATACTTGTTATACTGATAAAAAGCATGGTTGTTCAAGTCTGTTTTCTTCTTGGCAGCAATCACACGTCTCATCAATTCGACCGCAGGATTATCCTTTCTGCTGTATCTGTTGCGCTTACTCTTTACAACAACTCCTTTCAATGTGCGCGTGTCAGACTTCAACTTAACATTCAAGAAGGCTGTCGAGCCTGGCTTTATGGTGTATTCCTTGCTCTGATAACCTACTGCACTGATGGTCAATATCCACCCCTCATGACGGTCAATCGTAAACTTTCCACTTGCATCTCCACTCACTGCAATGTGGTGACCCTTGTAGGTTGCACTCGGATATGATATGGTATCACCGGTCTGGGCATCGATTACGACACCTTGTATCTGTGCTGTTGCCGACAAAGATGCCGTCAAAAGCAACAAAAGACCTAATATATATTTCCTGAAAATCATATATCTCTCTACCTAAATTATAATGTTATACCTATAAAAGTTGGGCGATATCCGTGATAATCCTATTGGGTATCTGCTCGTCATACTGCTGTTCTGTCCAACCTTCTCCCCTGAACCACACCGTTTGGCAACCAATCTCATGGGCCGGTTCGATATCTTTATGGAAACTATCTCCAACGACAATGACTTCCTCAGGACGTAATCCGAGCCGCTCTACACCTAATCTATAAATTCTTGGATCAGGCTTTCTGATACCGACAACAGCACTTTCGACAATGTCACTGAACAGATGAGCAAGTCTGAATTCTTTCAAAACGGCACCTACATTGCCGTAGAAATTACTCACAAGCACCATAGGATAATGCTCATGTAAACGTTCTAACACCTCGCGACTGTGTGTGGTTGTTGCAACCACTCGAGCATAAACATCTTGCAAAACGGCCTGTTGAAGACGACAGGATGTTGTCTCATCAACATTCAATCCTCCTTGCCAGCTGAGATATTCAAACTCCAAACGCAGCTTCACTTCAAGCGTTTTGTGAAACGTATCATCGGGCTTTATGAGCGAAGTTCTGCCCAAAGTGCGTTCTCCATAGACATAGGCTTCACGGAAATGAGCTTCATTTACGGGCACTTGCTGACGCTCATAAGCATGCCAAAGCACTTTTCCCCAATGCTGACCGGCAGTATCAAGCGTTGCACCATAATCGAAGATATATCCTTTTATCATTGCTTTTAATTGTCTTAAAGGGTAATTTCTACGTGTAAAACCTATGCTATTTCCTTGCCAAGTGACTCACAAAGCTGCTCATGTGTGCGGTGCATGTGAACATACATGGCACTCATGACGATGATTTCAAATAGCGGATAGAGCCAAGCATGGTCACTTAAGCAGGCAATATAACAGACAATGGCCCGCAAGTTGAATGTCAAGAGGTTGGTATATTTCATCAATGGGCGCGAACCTGCAAGGAAATGCTGACGCAATTCCTCGTCTTTTGCACTTTCATTCCATTTTTTGAAGAACTTCTGGAAAGCCGGAGTACGCTTCTCCTGACTGTGACAATACTTTGCATAATTGGAGTAAAAGAGTCGGTCCCAGAATGCACCTTGCTCAGGAAGTGCCTTCAATGTTTCGATTTGCTTTTGATAACTGTCAAGTTCACTGCCCTCTTTTCCCTTTAAAAAGAACAGATGTATCTGCCTATAATAATCCGCCAAAGAACTTTGGGGAGAATGACAAAGGAAGCCTGCAACGCTGCAAAGTATCCAACTTCCTATGCCCCAATTGACATCTGTGTAAGGAATTTGCTGATGATAAAGGCGCATTGCAATGGCACAGTAAATGAAAACAAACCATACATCACCTGAAAACCCATCGAGCATTCGGCCTATCAGCGTTTTCTTTCCAGCGAGACGAGCCATCTGTCCATCGGTAGAATCACAGAAATTGGCCAGCATCAACAATATCACTCCTATGAGATTATGCGTCAAATCGGTGTAGTAAAACATGCAACCTGCCGCCGCTCCTAAGATAATTGATAATATAGTAATGACATTGGGATGTATATTCAGCTTGTTCCATAACAGTGCAAACACCAGTCCTATAGGGCGAGTGAAGTGCACATCCAACCATTCTTCCGTATCATCCGACTTGAAAGAAGCTCGTAACAACTCTTTGAAACTACTCATAAATGTTTGTTTATTTTGTTCTTAATACGTTTAACAATGGCCTCAGATGCCTCATCCCGACAGCGGGAAAAGCTCGGCCAGTCGTTGAAATCAATGATATAGAAAGCTCCCGAGGCCGTAATGATTGCATCACCACCATAGACTTCCACTCCCGTGAGCATCGCAATGGCCTCTGCCGTAGCCTGCAATCCTGTAACATCAAAGCCATAATGCTGTGCTTTACCATTCATTTCTTCGTCTCCGAACTTGGATATTCCGTCGTCATTAGGATAGAAATAGCGAAAGAAACCACCCTGAACAGCATAGAACTTCACTAAATCACCCGGCACATGTGCCTGAACAATCCAGTTGGTTATACCCCGAAGAACGAATGAAGCCTGCTGTTCGGCCAGTTCTGCACGGTCTTTACAATAGACCACATCACCTTTATGCTGCGCTGACATGTCACCTCTTTTGAGCCAATAGCCGTCACTTCCTTCTGAATTGGGCATAGGAATACCCTGCTCCCGCAAAGCAACATCAAGCAAACTACGCTCGCATCGTTCAACCCCGTAGGCCGAATTGATAACCAACGCGCCATTATCTTCCTTTGTTTTCAGCAGTTCAAGCGTCCGCTTATGCCGCGCCATTGACACATATACATCGGCATCTTCTGCTGCAGAAAACCGTGTTTCATCAATCATTCTGACCGATGTGCCAAGACCGTCCATGACTTGTTGCAGTATAATTCGGTCTTTTTCTATCGAGTTCGGCGAGAAGATTGCATCACGCCTTATTGCTAACAACTTCATTTCAAGAATGCTTCTGCCTTCAATATATCGTCAGCATGATCCACATCCATTATCTTAAAGAAACGGTAAGCCTTAAGTTTTCGGCCATCACGAATAAGTCCACGTTGGAAGTTTCGCATGCGACTCTCACCTCGTTTCATACAATCATCGAGCGTTGCAAAGGCAGAAGGCGTCAAACCATAAATGCCCCCGGAGATGAATTTGCATTTTCTTTCGCGATCATCATCCAAGAACCCCGTGATATTCATGGCCTCATCAGTATCTACATAGAGTGGTTTCTCATCATCAATAAAATCAGTAACCCCCATCAAACCCTCGCTTCCACAGGCCAACTGCTGTCTGAATGCACGCATATAGGCTGCAAATTCATCCTCCTTGAATATCGTATCCACCGTCGTCATCACGAAAGGAGCGGGCTTCATGACCTTACTTAACTCGTAGAAACTATGCATTGAGCTTGGTGTTGTCTTCACAATGAAGTTCAAAGGGACTGGTCTTCCAACAAGACCATCCTCTTCCAAATCAAGCAAATGACGACTTACTTCCGTGGTCAAAGCATTACATATCACTGAAATCTGCTCTGCTTCATTGTCCATGAAAATACGTATCAGACGGTCTATCAACCGTTCATCTCTGACTTTCACCAACGGTTTAGGGGACTTTATGCCCTCTTGTGCCAGACGAGAGCCCTCTCCTGCCGCTATAATTGCATAATTCATTCAAATCAATTTGTTGTACTAATATGCCACAAAATTACGCAATATATATGAAAAGTAGAAAACTTTTAATTACTATTTTGTTTTATAAACAGATGAAGAGTCTATGAAAACCAACGAAAACAAGCAGGATTTCATCAAGCTTTACAATAAAAGGAACGAAGCATGGCTTTGTCAAATCATTCCGCTTGAAGATATACATGAGAAAGGTTTCCAGACCATTTGAGATTGCAATCCCTTTCTTTTCATCTTGCAATCACAATTTAGCAAACAGCTATTGTGAGACTCATGAAAAAGTCTTACCTTTGCAACGAAAATCCAATAAAAAACATATTAAATCATTAAATATCACACTTATGGACACAAGTATGCTCATTTATCCTCTTTTAGTGTTTGTCATCGGATTTGCAGCCATGATATACATGAAGACAAAGGGACGCAACACAAAAGGTAATTATGTAGTGGCCGGACGCCAATACATAAAGAAGTTCTACCCTAATCTCGATGTTCAGCAATATGAAATCGTAGAAGGCAAGATTACTTACAGTATTACAGCTGTGCACATTCCCGTGCTCATCGCCTATAACCCAAGTGAGCTTTATTTGTTTCCCGTAGTCCGTAACATGACAGGTACGAAGCTCAACACCCCCGAAGGCTTAGAAGAACACAACGAACATATACCCGTCTTAAGTATTCAACAAATTGGAATAACAGAAAAGGGAGATAAAATGGCTTTCGTTGTCAGGGGAAAAGAAACCGTAATCAACTTCAGCAAGCGCAACTCTTTCAATGAAAATCAAAGTGAAGAAGTCAGTAACTTCTTGACAACGATGGCTCAAGCAGCCGACAACTAATAGGTCTTTGAATTTCAAAGATTGAGGTTTGAATTTTAAGATAGCCTTTCATCTACAAGCCATATCCTAAAGTTCAAACCCCAATCTTCAAAGTTTAATGTTTAATGTGCTTGCGAACAAGCTCTGAAACAGTCTTTCCATCCGCAGCATTCCATTTGGCTTTCACTTCTTTTATCACGTTCCCCATCTGCTTCTGCTCTATACCATCAGGATATGAAGCAACGATGAAAGCCTCTATTTCTTCGTCTTTCGGAGCTGCAGGAAGCAGCGCTTCAAGTATCAAGTATTCGTTTCTTTCATTCTCGGCGAGGTCATTCCGGCCCGCATCAGCATACACTTTTTCAGACTCTTTGCGCTCTTTCACCATCTTACGGATAATCTGAATCTCGGCTGCATCATCTAAAGTCTTGGCGTCTTTTGCAGTATTGAATTTCAGAAACTCACTTTTCAGAAGGCGATAGACAGCAGCCTTTTCTTTCTCACCCGACTTCATCGAAGTCATAATCATCTTGTTGATTTCCTCGTTATACATGGTCGTTTATATTTAATTTGAAACTTCAGTTCATTTCCAACACCTGCAAAGATAGAAAATAATCAGCGAAAATGACCTCTAACGACTGCTAAGATAGTTAAAAAGACATTTTATTTGATGTTGACATTATACAGCTCTTTCGGCCTGTCATCATTGTTATCGTCATATTTAATCCAATGTCTGCACGTGCCTTTCAGCACAACATTGCCAGTTCCGTCAACGGATGTAGTGACCGTTCCGCAGTCTTTCACCCTCGCACGGATATCACCTGTGCCATCAATCGACAACTTCACGTCGGGCACTTTGACCATCGACAGCTTGATATCGCCCGTGCCATCGAGTGACGCATTGACCGACATTGCCTCGAGATAACCAATGCGAAGGTCGCCTGTTCCGTCTACAAAGCCCTTGAAATGATCGCAGACCAAAGTGTCGATCTGTATATCCCCAACGCCGTCGATTGTGGCAGATAAGTAGTCAGTATCAATCTTCTTGGCCTTGAAATCAGATACACCTTCCACCTTAAGTTCTGTCAAATCAGGGCCACTTACATAGACATCCACACCACTCCGCTTGTTTCCAAACAGGCTGAAATCATCTTTTTCCTCCATCTCGATAATGAGTTTGTCGCCCTTAAAGCTTACCCGCATACGCTCAACCTCGGCTTTTGGGCCCACAAGACGAATGCTCATCGAGTCTGATTGCGTATAGATAATATCACCAACCAAGTCGGCATCAATCTTCGAAAAATATTGAGCCTTGAGCACACGTGTTACTCGTGGCCCGTTAGATTTACCCATCATGGCACGCATTTCACCCGAACTTACATGACAAGAAGACAAAAACAAAAGCCCAATGGCCCAGAACAAAAACAAAGAGATACGTTTCATAAGCATTTTTCTAATTATTATTCCTACCATTTAGACGCAGCACATGCATGAAAAGTTGCAGGAGAAAACAAAATAAGATAAAATTACTTCAAACATCAGAAAATACAAAGAAAAAGCCGTAACTTTGTTTCCCAACAGACAATAAGCAACATGAAAGCCATTACTACAATGATTACGGCAGCGCTCAATGAGCGCTCTTCAGCAGAGAAACGTGAGATTTTCCCCCGCTTTTTCAAAACCGGGAAGGGTGAATATGGCGAGGGTGACAAGTTCATGGGCGTCACTGTGCCCAATGTGAGAGCCGTTGCGAAGTTGCATAAAGACATCACACACGATGAAATCAAAACCTTGCTGACGAGCGAATGGCATGAGGTGAGACTCTGTGCACTCCTCATCATGGTGGAGAAATGCCGGAAAGCAGATGACAACGAGCGGCAGAAACTCTTCAATCTCTACCTCTCACAAACCCGACATATCAACAACTGGGACCTTGTAGACCTATCCGCCTGGCGCATTGTAGGGGTATATTTGCTTGACAAATCACGCGAAATCCTCTATAAGCTCGCACAAAGCAGCCTGTTATGGGACAACCGCATCGCTATCGTCTCTACCTTCGCATTCATCCGTGAAGGTCAACTTGAAGACACCTATGCCCTCTGCGACATCATGATGCAACATCCCCACGACCTCATGCACAAGGCATGTGGCTGGATGCTTCGCGAAGCGGGAAAGCGCAATCCGCAACGCCTTTACGACTATGTAGCCCAGCATCGCCACGAAATGCCGCGCATCATGCTCCGCTATGCCATAGAGAAGTTCTCACCCGAAGAGCGTAAAGCCCTGATGAAACCATAGAAAGAGCGAGGTAAAAGCAGTTAATGTTTTTTAAGAAAAAACTCAAAAATACTGACAACTTCAATCTGAATGTTTTTCAACAAAATTCAGTTGATCATCCAACTCGCGTCATTACAGCGCACAACCTCTGTTGAAACACCTTGCCATCTGCGTCAGATCATCACGCAATTTGACGCAGATTACAAGGCCGTTTCATGTGATTTTACAGGCTTTCTACTGTTTTTCATGGCATCGCATCATACATATAACGAAAAAAGGGAAAGCCCATGAAGACTTTCCCCGACACAAAGATAATCAATTTCAGATGCGAATGCAAATCTAATACGAAAGTAATTTACAAACAGAGCCATCCAACTCACAAAGCTTCCACAAGGAAACAGATGTTGATTTGATTATATCTCATGGAGCATTGGAAAGCTGTTTGAACCATATGGACAGAACCGTTGCCCGATGATTGCCACATAAACAGTCGGCCTTCATCGGGAAAAACACCCCCCAGCTGCATTTGATTGTTTTTTAAGAATATCACTTAAAAACTTCAACTTTACTTTTGTCTTCTTCAGTTTTTTACTATCTTTGCACATAATATATATTGAGACAAAGAATGAGATGAGTAATTTGGAACTGACTCATGTTCTGACACAGACCGTAAGCGAGCTTTCGAAGCCTGACTCTTTCAAGGGTTTGTGCCATCATCATCGTGACGGTTATCCGTTACCTTCGGGCAAGGCGCTCGAAGAAATCATCGATTTGTCGCGCGCTATCATCTTTCCTGGCTATTATGGAAAGTCGAATATCAACACACAGACCATTAAGTATCACATCGGAGTCAATGCCGAACGCTTGCAAAAGCTGCTTTTCGAACAGATTTTGGCAGGCCTCTGCTTCGTTGACATGTGTGAAGAGCCCGACTATGATAAGTTCATGGAGCGTAGAAAACAGGCCGAGACAATCTCTATTCAGCTTATTTCAAGGCTGCCGGTCATACGCAAACTGCTCGCCACAGACGTAGAAGCAGCCTACAACGGAGACCCCGCAGCCGACAGTTTTGCCGAAATCATTTCGTGTTATCCCGTCATCAAAGCCATGACCAACTATCGCATTGCCCATGAACTCCATGAGATGCAGGTGCCGCTGATACCGCGAATGATGACAGAAATGGCCCATTCTGAGACAGGTATTGATATTCACCCGGGTGCACAGATTGGTGAATATTTCACGATAGATCATGGTACAGGTGTCGTCATTGGCGCCACCTGCATCATCGGCAAGCATGTAAAGCTCTATCAAGGTGTCACGTTGGGAGCCAAGAGTTTCCCACTCGACAAAGACGGAAAGCCCATAAAAGGCATTCCACGTCACCCCATATTGGAGGATAATGTGGTGGTCTATTCCAACGCAACCGTGCTGGGTCGCATCACGATTGGCAAGAGTTGTGTCATCGGAGCGAATACATGGGTGATGGAAGACATGCGTCCCAAGACCAAGAAATACAAGAAAATCAAGAAAGATATAATAGATATTCAATACAACAATGGAACAGGAATTTGAACTCATAGCCAAGACTTTCATGGGACTTGAACCCGTTTTGGCTCAGGAGCTCACCCAGTTGGGTGCCAACAATGTACAGACAGGCCGTCGAATGGTGTCGTTTACAGGTGATAAGGAGATGCTGTATCGGGCCAATTTCCAATTGCATACGGCCATCAGAATCCTCAAACCGATAGCTCACTTCAAAGCTCGCTCGGCAGAAGATATGTACGATGAGGTCAAAAAAATAGACTGGAGCCAATATATAGAGAAAGGAAAAACCTTCAGTGTAGACTCTGTTGTCTACTCCGAAGAGTTTCGCAACTCGCGCTTTGTCACCTATAAAGTGAAGGATGCCATTGTTGACCAATTTCGCGAAAAGACCGGAACAAGGCCGAATATCAGTGTCAGCAATCCCGACATTCGCCTCAACATACACATTGCCGAGGACGATGCTACGCTGAGCCTTGACTCAAGCGGTGAGAGTCTTCACCGTCGCGGATACCGTCAGGAAAGTGTAGAAGCCCCGCTGAACGAGGTTCTTGCAGCCGGAATGATACTCATGAGTGGCTGGAAAGGCGATACAGATTTCATCGATCCTATGTGTGGTTCGGGGACGCTTCTCATTGAGGCAGCCCTCATTGCCCGTAATATCAGCCCAGGAGTATTCAGGAAAGAGTTTGCATTTGAAAAGTGGCCGGACTTTGATCAGGAGCTTTTTGACAGCATATATAATGATGATTCCCAGGAGAAAGAATTCACACACCATATCTACGGCTATGATGTTGACATGAAAGCTGTCAATACTGCACGTCTGAATGTCAAGGCCGCAGGACTCTCACAGATAGTAACTGTGGAACAACAAGACTTCAAGGATTTCAAGAAACCTGCCGAAAAGAGCATTATCATCACAAATCCTCCCTATGGAGAACGCATCTCTACGTCCAACCTTTTAGGCACTTATAAAATGATAGGTGAACGTTTAAAGCATGAATTCGGAGGCAATGAGGCTTGGGTTTTGAGCTATCGTGAAGAGTGTTTCGACCAAATAGGGCTGAAACCAAGCATCAAGATACCACTCTATAATGGCAGTTTGGAATGTGAATTCCGCAAGTATTCGCTCTTTGAAGGCAAGATGAAAGAGTTTCGTGCAGAGGGAGGTATCGTGAAGACTGCTGCTGAAAAGAAGGAAATGGCACAGAAACACCGCTTCAAGAAGAACCGAGAATTCACCAAACGACTCGATGAAGAGAGCAGCAATGAAGAGGGAGATATCCGCAGTTTCACCTTCCATAAGCATGAGATTGAAGGCTTCGACAACCGCAAAAAGCGTGGTGTGAGAGAGCATGATAATGGTCGTGACAACGACAGAAAGCGTGAGAAACGTAACAATCGCTTTGGTGGACGCGATGAAAGAAAGGGTGGAAAGCGCTTTGATAAAGGCGGGAAACGCAGCGGTTTCAGTAAGGGAAGAGCCCATTTTGACAAAGAGGATTAAACAATGAGAAAGTTTTTCATACTGATATTGACGATGGTTACGGCATTGACAGTTCATGCACAGGAGTTAAAGCCTTTGACTTTAGAGGATTTGAACTTTGGAGGTACGAACTATCACAACATGATACCCAAGTCACGTTACACCACTTGGTGGGGCGATGAGCTTGTGCATCTTGACGTAGAAGCGTGCTATATTGTCAACAAGGCAACGGGAAAAGAAAGCAAACTGTTTTCGCTTGCAGAACTTAACAAGTGGAGTGGCATGATGCTTCGTCATCTCTACAACATCAAATTCCCTGAAACAAGGAAATCACTTGTATGGCTCAATGACGGCAAACAGCGCATATTGTTCGATTGGAAGAGCAGGAAAGCACTGTGGAAAGGTAATGTCAGTATGGCAAAAGGTGCGCAGGCACAAGATTTCAACAGTGTTTCCAAGGCTTTGGCCTATGTGAAAGACAATCAACTTCACGTGGTCGATGCGCATGGAAACGACCATCAGCTGACCACGGACGGTAGTCGTGAAATCGTTTATGGACAGAGTGTGCATCGCAACGAGTTTGGAATTACGGGCGGACTCTTCTGGAACAACGACGGAACTCAACTGGCATTCTATCGCATGGACCAAAGTATGGTGAGTGATTATCCGCAGGTTAACATTCCCGAACTCGATTGGAAACCGGCCGAAGGCCAAAGCCGTATCGCGACACTTGAGCCAGATAAATATCCCATGGCAGGCGAAAAGAGCCATAAAGTGATCGTCGGCATCTACAATCTTGCCACAGGAAAGGTTACATATCTTGCTGTAGGAGACCCTACCGACCGTTATTTTACGAATATCAGCTGGGCACCTGACAACAAGACGCTTTACATGTTTGAACTCAACCGCGACCAGAATGACTGCCGATTGATGAGCTATGACACCACAACCGGCAATCCGATTGCAGAGATTTATCATGAAACTGACGCAAAATATGTAGAACCTCAACACCCTATTACATTCCTTCCATGGGACAACAACAAGTTTATTCTCTGGAGTCAAAAGGACGGGTACATGCATCTCTACTTATATAATAAGGAGGGAAAAGAGGTTTCTCAGCTCACAAAAGGAAAGTGGGTTGTGATGGAACTCTTAGGTTTTGACACTAAAAACAAACGGATTTTCATTGAAGGAAATGCGTGCAGTCCCATTCAGAAGAATATATTTGCAATTGATTTAGCAACGGGTAAGCAGGCTTTAATTGATGTAAATGGTAAAGGTTGGCATTCGGGAAGCTTGAGTGTAAGTGGTAAATATATCGTTGATAACTATCAGACGCCCGATATTCCCCACGACATTGCTATCGTGAATACCACAAATGGAAAGTCAACAAGCTATTTCAAAGCGGCCAATCCATGGCAAGGATACACGGTTCCTACCTATGAATGTGGCTCAATTAAGGCAGCTGACGGCACAACTGACCTTTACTACCGAATGGTTAAGCCTGTAAATTTCAATCCAAATAAGAAATATCCCACCATTGTTTATGTCTATGGAGGCCCTCATGCCCATAATGTTGATGCACGTTGGCATTATTGCAGTCGCGGTTGGGAAACCTACATGGCCGAGAAAGGCTATCTGCTTTTCATTCTTGACAACCGTGGAAGCGAGAACAGAGGCAAGGAATTTGAACAAGCAACCTATCGACATTTGGGCGAAGAGGAAATGAAAGACCAGATGGAAGGCGTTAAATTCCTCAAGACTTTGCCTTATGTGGATGCACAACGCTTAGGAATACACGGTTGGAGTTTCGGCGGTTTCATGACCATTAACCTAATGACTACCTACCCGGATGTATTCAAAGTGGGTGTAGCGGGGGGCCCGGTAATCGATTGGAAATGGTATGAAGTGATGTATGGAGAGCGCTATATGGACACACCGCAAGCCAATCCGAAGGGTTATGCGACTTGTAGTCTGCTGCCAAAAGCCAAGAACTTGAAAGGGAAATTAGAGATTATCATCGGTCTCAACGACCCTGTTGTTGTTCCACAGCATGCATTCTCTTTTTTGAAAGCCTGCATTGCAGCCGGTACCCAACCCGATTTCTTCGTCTATCCCGGTGAGCCTCACAACATGAGAGGGCATCAGAGCGTGCATCTGCACGAACGTATCAGTCAGTATTTCTTTGATTATTTAAAATAAATTCCTATCATGAAACTGTTGTTGTTAGGTGGAGGCGGCCGCGAACACGCCTTGGCATGGAAGATTGCACAGAGCAAAAAGTGTGACAAGTTGTTTATTGCGCCAGGCAATGCCGGCACAACTGACTGCGGTGAAAACGTCAATATCAAGGCTGATGACTTTGAAAAATTAAAAGAATTTGCTGTAGAGAAAGCTATCGACATGGTGGTTGTCGGTCCCGAAGATCCATTGGTAAAAGGAATCTACGACAGCTTTAAACATGATAAACGGACTCAACACATCCCCGTGATTGGCCCTTCCAAGGCCGGCGCCGTACTTGAAGGAAGCAAAGACTTCGCTAAAGGTTTCATGCAACGACACCATATTCCAACTGCAAAGTATCAGACTTTCGATGGTACAACGCTTGCAGAAGGGCTCCAATTCCTTGAGACCTTACAGCCCCCTTACGTGTTGAAAGCCGATGGACTCTGTGCAGGAAAGGGCGTATTGATACTTCCAACACTTGAAGAAGCAAAGAAAGAGCTACGTGAAATGCTTGCAGGCATGTTTGGGAATGCCAGTGCACAGGTGGTCATTGAAGAGTTCTTGAGCGGTATTGAATGCAGTGTTTTCGTGCTTACCGACGGTAAAAACTATAAGATTTTGCCTGAAGCCAAGGATTACAAACGCATTGGAGAGCACGACACGGGCCTCAATACGGGCGGTATGGGCAGCGTTTCACCCGTTCCATTTGCCACAAAAGAGTGGATGAAGAAAGTGGAAGACCGCATCATTCGCCCAACTGTTGAAGGTCTTGCTGACGAGGGAATAGATTATAAAGGCTTCATCTTCTTCGGGCTTATCAATGTTGCCGGCGAACCCATGGTTATCGAATACAACTGCCGTATGGGTGATCCAGAGACAGAAAGCGTAATGCTTCGCTTGAAAAGTGATATCGTAGACCTGTTTGAAGGCATTGCTCATGGCGATCTTGACAAGCGGGAAATCGAGTTCGATGAACGTGCAGCAGTCTGTGTGATGCTTGTCAGTGGTGGCTATCCCGAGGCATACAAGAAAGGCTATCCTATCACTGGGCTTGACAAGGTGGACGGAAGTATCGTCTTCCACAGTGGAACAGCCTGCAAAGATGGCCGCATCGTGACCAACGGCGGACGCGTTATTGCCGTTTCATCCTATGGAAAAGACAAGGAAGAAGCCCTGCAAAAGAGTTTCAAGGAAGCACAGAAAATTCAGTTTACTGATAAATATTTCAGAAAAGATATAGGCAAAGACCTCTAAATGACAAGGAAAAGAAGACAGGAAAGAATAGCAACAAGCAGGCTGACACTGCCTTTGACAGCCCTTTATGGCGCTGTTGTTGCATTGCTTGCAGGCGCCGTTCAGCAAGGATTATGGGTGCAGACTGCCTGTCTTTTCATTGCCACAGAAACGATAGCCATGCTCAACAACCACTATTCGCTCACCAGAGTGTATAGTCGGATGCTGTCATGCACCTACTTGATGCTGTCAGCTGCGGTTTGCTTCCGTGGCACAAATACGAACGAAAGCATTGTAACCCTATGCTTCATTGCTTTCTATTTCATCATCTTCCAAGCCTATCAAAACCGCAGAGGAGCAGGCCCTGTGTTCTATGCCTTTGCTATGATTGGCATTGCCAGCATCTTCTTCGTCAAAATTCTCTATTTTGTTCCTTTCCTTTGGATTGCTCTTGCTGCCTACATTTTGGCCTTCAGTCTCCGAACTTTCACAGCGTCCATTCTCGGATTGCTGTTTCCCTACTGGTTCGTGGCAGGCTACTATGTCTACACCCACAATCTTCCAAGCCTGCTTTCCCACTTCACTGAACTTGCAGTCTTCGGTGACATCAGCAACTATCAGCATGTTACCGAGCATCAAGCCGTTACCTTTTTCTTCGTTGCTTTCCTTGGACTGACGGGGATTATTCATTTCCTACGCAACAGCTATAAGGACAAAATAAAAGTCCGTATGTTCTATGAGACGTTTATTACCCTGCATGTTGCCACGATGCTTTTCATCATCTTGCAGCCTCAGCACTATGATTTTCTCATTCACATCATGATCATTACCACTGCAGTATTATTTGGACACTTCCTTGCATTGACCCGAACATGGCTCACCAACATAGCTTTTCATCTGGTCATCGTGCTCATATTGCTGCTCACAGCTTATAATTTATGGATGCCATCATTGCTTTTTTAATAGACTGGGGCTATTGGGGCATGCTCCTTTCTGCCTTTCTTGCCGGCAGTTTCTTCCCCTTCAGCAGTGAGGCTGTCATGTTGGGTTTGCTCGCAGCAGGACTGAAACCATGGCCTCTCATCCTTTATGCGACCGTAGGAAATGTCATGGGTGGACTATTCAACTATGGCATCGGACACATGGGACGCATGGACTGGATTGAGAAATATCTGCATGTAAAGCCCGAAAGTCTCAACAAAGCACAGCGCTTCATGGCCGGACACGGCGCATGGATGGGCTTCTTTGCTTTCCTGCCTATCATCGGGAGTGCCATTACAATCGTATTAGGACTGATGCGTTCCAACCTGTTTATCTCGACGATCAGCATCACTGCAGGAAAATTCGCACGCTATCTTGTCCTTGCTTTCTCGGCAGCAACCCTGACCGCTTGCAGTTTTTCATCCCCCAAAGTCAGCCGGGAAATTACCGTAAGCATAGAGCCGTTACGCTATTTCACCCAACAGATTGCCGGCAATCGCTTTACGGTTGTAACGATGGTTCCAGACGGAATGAGTCCTGAAACCTATGAGCCCACAGCACGACAAATGGCCAATCTCAACGAAAGTGCACTCTACATGAAAATCGGACAGATAGGTTTTGAACGCACATGGATGGCAAAACTCAAATCGAATGCACCTCATACACGATTTATAGACACTTCAGAAGGCATCACTCCTGCACAGACTATCAATGGCATTACAGACCCCCACACCTGGATGAGTTGCCGAAATGCCAGAGTGATTGCCCGCAACATATACCTTGCCTTGAAACAGACGGATGCCAAAGACAGTGCATATTACAAGAAAAATCTACAGAAACTGCTTACCGTCATTGAGCAGACCGACAGAGAAGTAAAGTCTGCATTGGCCGGAAAATCAAAGACTTTCCTCATCTATCATCCCATACTTACGTATTTTGCACGCGACTATCAACTCACTCAAATCCCTATTGAAGAGGAAGGACGCGAGCCAAGTGCCAACCAATTACAGGCTATCATCCGCTTGTCGCGCCAGCAGAAAGTGAAGACACTCTTTATTCAAAAACAGTTCGCCAACCGCAATACAACCATCGTTTCACAAGATACGGGGATCCCATCTACCGAGATTAATCCGCTCGATTATCATTGGAATCTGCAAATGATAAACATCGCACGAACCATAAAATGAGTCAACCCATCATACAACTCCATGACATCACCGCTGCATACCCAGAGAAAACAGTGCTCAAGAATGTCAATCTGACGGTCTACGATGACGATTATCTCGGCATCATCGGCCCTAACGGAGGTGGCAAAACCACCCTCATCAAGATTATCCTCGGCCTGCTGAAGCCCAAGGAAGGCACGATTAAATTCTTCAAGAACGGCCTGGAAGCTGACCATATCCGCATGGGTTATCTGCCACAATACACAGACATTGACCGCCGATTTCCTATCAGCGTTGAAGACGTTGTACTCTCGGGATTGAAGAAAAGGCTTTTCCATGGCTATACAGATGCCCAACGTGAACAAGCCAAGGAAACCATCAACCGCATGGAACTCGATGATCTACAACGGCAAACTATAGGGACATTGAGCGGCGGACAGCTGCAACGCGTGCTTCTGGCGCGTGCCATCGTGCAACAACCCGACGTGCTTATCCTCGACGAACCTAACACCTATATTGACAAACGCTTTCAAGAACAGATGTATGAAATGCTGAATGATCTCAATCAGCAATGCGCCATTGTCATGGTGAGCCACGATATTGCGGAGATACTACACAATGTCAAACACATTGCCTGCGTCAATGAGAGTCTGCATTATCATGAAACAACCGACCTCCCACAGGAGAAATTAGAGGAGCATTTCCTTAAAATATAACGTCGAATTACCTTATTTACATTTCATTCTCTATCACTTCGCAAGCTTAAAAGAAGCTTTTTATAACTCTCCATGCGTCACTATCTTCCCTTTTATGGGTGAAACCATGCGCTGCTTTTTATGAAACCATGTGCAATATCAACCCGAAAGAATAAAGAAGAGATTAGTACTTCATCCTCATATTTGTAAAGATTATTAGTCAAAAAAACACCCTTTTAAATTCCGTGATTTAGAGAATAGAAGGCAAGAAAAAAGCACTTATCTTCTCAAAAACAGCGACATACCACACCTTTTGTGTCTTTTCAACTTGCAATCTGCATCAAAATGCGTTGCTGTTTGATGCAAAAGACGAGATCATCTGACGCATTTCAGCACCCAACATGACGCAAAACACAAGACTTTTTGCCGTTATTTTTTCTCCTTTTCTCCTTGATTTTTTCTATCTTCCTGATTGCCAACACATTAACAAGTGGGCTTAAAACTCGCGTATTTTCAAACGAAAAAGTTCCTGTTCTGAATATCGTAAGCATTTGAGACCTTTTGTAAAATAAAATCATGAACATGGAGTTGACTTCACAGAAAATTCCTGTTACCGCAAGTTACAAGTTCAAAGTCCCAACTTATTGCATTCAGGCGTCCTCTTAAGCAATTCAAAATCAAAGACAAAATGGTTCGGACGGCGATAGAAACACACATGAACAACGCCGCATATGGGTTCACCCACCTGACATTTCACTGACAAACCACTTAAAAAAGTGAAATATAAGCAGTTTATGTTCAACAAGACAAGCGAGTTTTCATGAAATGTATTATCTTTGCATCACTATTTCGAAATAATACATTATTTAAATAAATGAAACAGTACAAGTTAGTAGACAATGTGCTGGGGTGGCTTGCTTTTCTGATTGCCGCCTTTGTCTATTGCTCTACAATCGAACCGACAGCCAGCTTTTGGGACTGCCCAGAGTTTATCACTACAGGTTACAAACTTGAAATCGGACACCCACCCGGGGCACCATTCTTCATGTTAACGGCCAATCTCTTTTCGCAGTTTGTCAGCAATCCGTCTGATGTTGCACGCATGGTCAACACGATGAGTGCGCTATTGAGTGCGACAACCATTCTGTTCCTCTTTTGGACGGTGACCCATCTGACACGGAAACTGATACTGAAAGACTGGAGTGAACTCACTACGGCAAAGATGATTATCATCGAAGGAGCCGGTCTTGTGAGCGCACTCATCTATGCTTTCAGCGATACCTTCTGGTTTTCAGCTGTTGAAGGCGAAGTTTATGCCTATTCATCTGCCTTCACTGCAATCGTGTTCTGGCTCATTCTGAAATGGGAAGACCATGCCGACGAACCTCACAGTGACCGCTGGCTCGTGCTCATCACCTATATGACAGGCCTCAGCATCGGTGTGCATTTGCTCAACCTGCTGTGTATCCCGGCTATCGTTCTCGTGTTCTGCTATCGCAAATTCCCGAACATCGAACTGAAAGGCTCGCTCATTGCACTCTTCATTTCATTCGTTCTTGTGGCTGCAGTGCTCTATGGCGTAGTGCCAGGTATTATCACCGTGGGCGGTTGGTTTGAGTTGCTGTTTGTCAATGTGCTTGGATGTCCGTTCAATACAGGTGAGATTATCTACATTCTTCTACTTGTTGCAACTGTGCTTTGGGCCATTTATGAAAGCTATACCGACAAGAGTGAGAAGCGAACCAACATCTCGTTTGTTGCTTCTGTGGCTATGCTCGGCATTCCATTCTATGGTTTCGGTTGGTCGGCTGTGGTCATTGGTGTCGTTATTCTGGCGCTCATTTGGTTTGCACTGAACTACAAACACACTGTTGACAAGAAGAAAGTGAGCTATGTAACTGCACGCATCAAGAACACAACCCTGCTCTGCATGCTGATGCTGATGATTGGTTATTCAAGCTATGCACTCATCGTTATCCGCTCTACGGCCAATCCTCCGATGGATCAGAACTCACCGGAAGACATCTTCACCTTGGGCAGTTATCTGAGTCGCGACCAGTATGGTGACCGTCCATTAGTCTATGGTCAGGCCTACACTTCACAGGTGGCACTGCAAGTAGACGGCAATATGTGCAAGCCAAAGATGACAGAAGGTGCCCCCATCTATGCCCGCAAAGAGAAAGCCAACGCTGATGAGAAAGACTCATACTTCGTTGTAAGTCACAAGAATAAATACCAATATGCGCAGAACATGCTCTTCCCACGCATGTATGACCAGGCACATGCACAGGCTTATGAGCAATGGATGGGCGGTGTTGATGGCTATGATGTCGCTTATGACCGCTGTGGAGAGCCTATAACTGTAAAGATACCGACTCAAGTTGAGAATATCCGTTTCTTCCTTTCTTACCAGTGTAACTTCATGTATTGGCGCTACTTCATGTGGAACTTCGCCGGACGTCAGAATGACATACAAGGTAATGGTGAACTTGAACACGGCAACTGGATTACCGGTATTCCGTTTATTGACAATGCTCGGTTAGGCGATCAAAGCAAACTTCCAGCCGATCTGCAAAACAACAAAGGGCATAACGTGTTCTATTGTCTTCCACTTCTTCTGGGAATCATAGGACTTTTCTGGCAAGCATGGCGTGGAAAGCGTGGCATCCGACAGTTCTGGGTGGTATTCTTCCTATTCTTTATGACGGGTTTGGCCATTGTTATCTATCTCAACCAGACTCCAATGCAGCCACGTGAGCGTGATTATGCCTACGCAGGTTCATTCTATGCGTTTGCCATCTGGTGTGGTATTGGTGTGGCTGCAATCTATGATTTGCTCAAGAAGTACACACATATCAACGAGAAAGTGCTGGCTACTGCCGTTTCAATCTTAGCATTGTTGGTTCCTATCCAAATGGTAAGCCAGACATGGGATGACCACGATCGCAGTGGCAGATACACCTGCCGAGACTTTGGGCAGAACTATCTGATGACCTTGCAGGATAAGGGTAATCCCATTATCTTCACCAATGGCGACAACGATACGTTCCCACTTTGGTACAATCAAGAAGTAGAAGGCGTCAGAACCGATGCCCGGGTGTGCAACCTGAGCTATTTAGCTACCGACTGGTACATTGACCAAATGAAGCGACCTGCCTATAATTCGCCGGCTGTTCCTATCAGTTGGCCACGCATAGACTTCTGCTCGGGTACGAATGACTATATCACTGTGCAGCCGGATGCTAAGAAACAGATACTTCAGTTCTACAAGGAAAACCCCGCACAAGCTAAAGCTCAGTTTGGTGATGAACCGTTCGAGCTGAAGAATATCATGAAATATTGGGTGCGTTCCAAGGATGCCGATATGCACTTTATCCCTACAGATACCGTGTATGTAACAATAGATAAAAAAGCCGTAAGGCGCAGTGGAATGCTCATGCCGTCTGATTCTATCCCCGAAAAGATGGTGATTTCGCTTGCAGGTAAGAACGCATTATACAAGAACGACTTGATGATGCTCGAGATGATTGCCCAATGTAATTGGACACGTCCTATCTATGTGGCCCTCACTGTGGGTGAAGAAAACTACATGAACTTAGGTAACAACTTCATTCAGGAAGGTTTGGCAAACCGCATTACGCCGTTCACGACCAACGTTGATGGCAAGGTTGTCAAGGGAATGACCAACTTCGATACGGCTAAAACCTATCGAAATCTGATGACTCGGTATAAGTTTGGCGGTCTGAAGACTAAGGGGCTCTATATTGATGAAACCGTAATGCGCATGTGTTATACCCACCGCCGTCTTTTCGCTCAGCTGGCTAAACAGCTCATCATGGAGCATAAAGACAAACAGGCATTGGCTGTTTTGAACAAATGTGTGGCAGAGATACCTTCTTACAACGTGCCCAACAACTACGTAAGTGGCAGTCTTGACCTCGCAGAATGCTATGCTATTCTGGGCCAGAAAGCCAAAGCTAAAGAGTTGTTCAATGATGTATGGAAGAACTCCACACAATATATGAACTGGTATCTGAGTCTTGACGGTAACAATTTTGCCCAATCCATGAGCGACTGTCTACGCGAAATGTCGATTATGCAGGAGTGTAATAAAGTGGCTGTCCTCATTGATGCGAAGCTTGCACAGCGCACGGGACAACAGTTCCAGAACCTGTTTAATATGTATCGTGGCAAGGGAGGCATACTTCCAAGCCACAACAACTGAAGCATAGAGGAATAAACAAGCGATGATTATAGAGCAACCCGCAAAATGGTTGCGCTGGATTTATCCCGGTGCGACTTGGAGAATGGACAAGAACGAACATTCAGTCTATCTGACGTTCGATGATGGTCCAATCCCCGAGTCGACACCGTTTATTCTTGAAACTCTACGAAAATACAACGTCAAGGCAACATTCTTCATGGTTGGAGAGAATGTGCTGAGGTATCATGATTTGTATAATCAGATCCTCGAAGAAGGTCATCGGGTAGGTAACCACACATTCAATCACATCGGTTCTTTCAAACATTGGACCATCACTTATGCTATCAATACGCACAAAGCCGATGAACTGATACACTCAAATCTATTCCGACCGCCTCACGGGTGGATGAGAATGTCGGTTTATTGGTGGATGAAGAAGAAGTATCGCATTATCATGTGGGATCTCGTTACACGCGATTACTCCAAATGGTTGACTGCAAAAGACGTGGTTCGAAATGTAAAACGCTATGCAAGAAATGGCTCTATCATCACTTTTCACGACTCACTGAAGAGCATTGACAAGCTAAAAACAGCCCTTCCGGAGTCAATTGAATGGTTAAAAGCGCAAGGATATGAATTCAAGACCTTTGAATAAACAAGACCTTACGAATGAAATAAAAGCCGAAGCACTGCGCCTCGGCTTTTTTACTTGTGGCATAGCAAAGGCTGACAGCGTAGAGAAAGCGACAGCAGACCATGTGAAACGTTGGTTAAAAGAAGGAAAGCAAGCTAACATGGACTATATGGCCAACTATATGGAAAAGCGACTTGACCCGCGATTATTAATGGAAGGTACCCGCAGTATCATCTGTGTTGCCTTGAATTATGCCCCTCATAACTACTGTTCTGACAGCGAATATCAACTTGCAGCATATGCCCTCGGACAAGATTATCATGATATCATGAAAGCCAAACTGCGCCGGTTGGCAGCAAAATTTGGCTATGAAGATGCATTGATAAGCCAAAATCCAGAGGCACATAAATGCCGCATCTTTGTTGATACAGGCCCTATACTCGAACGCTATTGGGCTGAAAAGGCAGGGTTGGGCTGGACAGGAAAGAACCATCAACTCATTATTCCACATGCCGGAAGTATGTTTTTCTTGGGTGAAATCCTTGTTGATGAAGAATTGATCTACGATCAACCGGTTAAAAACCGATGCGGAAACTGCCGTAAATGTATTGAAGCTTGCCCAACAAAAGCTATCATTGAGAACTGCGAAATAGATGCTGAGAAATGCCTGTCCTACCAGACTATAGAAAACAGAAGCGAGCTTTCGAGCGAAGCAACTGCCAGAATCGGTAACACCATCTATGGCTGCGATGCCTGTTTGAAAGCCTGCCCGTGGAACCGATTTGCAACTCCCAATGATACGCCAGAGCTGCAACCGAAAGCTGAACTTCTGCAGATGACACGCCAACAATGGGAAAATCTCAGTGAAGAAGAATATAGAAAACTCTTCAAAGGGAGTGCTGTAAAAAGGGCGAAATATAAGGGATTGATGAGAAATATTGAAGCGGCGGCTTGCTTTTCTCGCGAAAAACAATTACCTTTATCAAACAAATCTAAAGATTATGAGCAAGAAAATAAATAGTTACAAGGCCATGTCTGTTCTTACGAGAGGCTTTTTCGAGGCTTTTGCCAATGGCATTATAGACTGCCAAATCATAGGAAATGACTTTAAGAAGAAGCATAATCCGCAAAATATCAAGCAGGCAATGCTCGAACATTATGAGGAAATCAGTGCGCATTTCCTCGACATCATGTTTCCTGCTCTGGCGCGACTCAACTATTCGGATGAAAAGAAAATGCAGGAGAAACTGAAGAAAGAGTTTACTAACAAGCAAGCAGATATGGCTCAATATCTGCGTTTTGCCTGCAAAACCGATAAGCTTTATGAGGCCATGGTGAATGAATACAAGCGCAATTTCAACAGGCTTCTGCAAGGTCAGTTTACCTCTATCGAAGAACATATTGAAGTCTATCCACGTGGTTTACAGCTGTCAGTGGTAGATGAGCAGATGGCAATTGTAATCTTGGTGCGCGTGCTTTTGAAGGCCTATGCAGCCGGTATCAAAGCTTCAAAAACAGCAAAACGCTCGTTTAATCAAGTCAGTATTTATCGCATGCTGCTTCTGAACACACAACTTTTGATGAATGACAGTTCGTTCAAATCTGAAGAAGAAGACCTCATGGTTTTATTCAAAGAAGCATGTGGAAACGAAGCTAATCTCAACGTTCTCTTCAATTCGTTAGACGAAACCTATAAGGAGTTGGTCAAAGAAGACGGAATTATAGCAGGTGATGAGCAATCAAATTAGAAAAGAGATGCTGCGCAGCAGCGACCTTTACCGCCGCATGCACCGTGTAACGAAGTTCGCCGATGACTATTATCTCGATGCTGTCATCGGCTTAATCCCTGGTGGTATCGGTGATATTATCGGTGGACTGTTTTCCTTGATGCATGTTTATTTCGGGTTGATAAAGTTGCGTTCAATCCCATTGACCTTGGCTTTACTCAACAACATGCTGCGCGATATCCTCTTAGGACTGCTTCCTTTCTATGTAGGAGACATCATCGATTTCCTACATAAAGCCAACAAAAAGAACATGGCACTGATAGATGGTTTTGTGAACGACGACAAAGAAATCATCCGGCGAGTCAACCAAAAGGCTATTCAGGCAGCAGTCGTTTTCATTTTCCTGATTTTCTGTATCTGCATTGTCATCTGGCTGTTGACTTACATCGTAAAGGAAATAGGCTCACACCTGTTCACATAAAACAAAAGACAACATGAAGAACATTGCCATTGTAGCTTTTTTATGCCTCATAGCAACGGCATGCACAAAGAAAATACATGCAGAAGATATTGGTTTCCACAATGATACGGTCTATTATGAAGGGCAACCTTTTACCGGAGAGATATGGACATCAGATAACACTACAGGTTGTATTGTCACAGGAAAAGGCATCATGAAATCGCTTACATTCTATCATTCAAAAGGTAAGCGTGCAATAGTCATGACACTAAATGGCCGAGGGATGCCTAAAAGTCAATGCTACGATGAATATGGGAACGCTATTGATATCATCTCGTTTGAGAGACGCTATACGAAGCTCTGGATTAAGATACCAAGAATGGGAGGAGAATTCATCAAAGCGTATAAAAGAGACCAAAACTCAAGACAACAGGAAACAATACAGATCCACTGACAAAAGGAGACAGAAATAAACAGACCTTGCAAATACATTACACATACTTACAAGGTCTTGTTTTATTTATTCAAAAGCATCATTCTTTTCTATAAAAGAAGAAAGAAGAATGACTGCATGATTATTTCTTACTGCATATCATACACCACCTGCATGAGTTTCTTGCCCAAGGCATCAGCTTCTTCTATTGTTGAAGCCTCACTGTAAACGCGGATAATAGGCTCCGTGTTACTCTTACGCAGGTGAACCCACTTGTCAGGGAAGTCAAGTTTCACGCCATCAATGTCAGTAACCTTCACATCTGCCTGCTTGCCATATTGCTCTTTCACCTTTTCCAAGATAGCATCGACATCTGTCGAAGCTGTCAGATCAATACGGTTCTTGGCTATAAAGTATTCAGGGAAGGTAGCACGAAGTTCACTTACCTTGCAACCTTTCTGCGCAAGACTCGACAAGAAGAGGGCAATACCGACCAAGGCATCACGTCCATAGTGGCTTTCGGGATAGATAACACCACCGTTTCCTTCGCCACCAATAACAGCATTCACCTCTTTCATCTTCGTTGTTACATTCACTTCGCCTACAGCAGAAGCCGTATAGACACCGCTATGTTTCTCGGTTACATCACGCAGTGCACGCGTAGAGCTGAGGTTGGAAACCGTATTTCCCGGCGTATGGCTCAACACATAGTCGGCCACCGAAACGAGTGTATATTCCTCGCCGAACATCTTTCCGTCTTCGCAAATAAATGCCAAGCGATCCACATCCGGGTCAACAACAATACCTAAATCATAGCCCCCCTTACCTATTTCGCCCATGATACCACCAAGGTTCTGCGCTAACGGTTCGGGATTATGTGCGAAATCGCCATTGGCCTCACCGTTGATCATCGTATATTCCACGCCCAAAGCTTTCAGCAATTCGGGAAGGATGATACCACCGACAGAATTGATTGCATCTACAGCTACTTTGAAATGCGCATTCCGTATGGCTTCCCTGTCAACCAATTTCAATGCAAGAACACTCTCAATATGACGTTGATTGAAGGTGCTGTCCTCCGTGTATTTGCCTAAATGGTCAACATCCGCAAATTCGAAATTCTCCTTTTCAGCAATCTCAAGAACCTCGTTTCCATTGTCTTTTGTGAGGAATTCTCCTTCCTGGTTCAACAGTTTCAGCGCATTCCAATGACGTGGATTGTGGCTGGCTGTAATGATGATACCACCTGCAGCCTTACTCATACGCACAGCCAATTCGGTAGTAGGCGTTGTGGCAAGTCCGATGTTAAGCACGTCATAGCCCATGCCCATCAATGTTCCACAAACAATGTTCTTCACCATTTCGCCCGAGATACGGGCATCACGTCCCACTACAATTGTATTGCTTTCAGACTGCTTACTATGACGGATAAAAGTCGCATAAGCTGCTGTAAACTTCACAATGTCGAGCGGGTTCAATGTGTCTCCGGCCTGTCCGCCAATGGTTCCACGGATGCCGGAAATAGATTTAATCAAAGTCATAAATATCTATATTATCTTCCTCTTTGGTAAGTTAGTTCATAAAGACAAGGATAAACAGCACCTGAAGCAATTGCTGTTCCCTGGGCTGAAGGCACAATCAGCCGCACCTTGGCCACACCTTCTTTGCTCAATTTGCCTAACTTGATATAAGAAAGTGGCGCCAACAGACCGGCTGGAACCTTTGCTGTTTTATACACAGTCTTGAGAATTCCCGATTCAAACTGCGCATACGGTGAACCTGAAATCATCCTGACGTTCATCACATCAGGAATAGAAGAATAGGCCATAACGTTGTTTGAAGAGATAATGGAGTCTGTGATCAGATTGGTTTCTGTGTATTTCAACAACACCGTGGCCGCCTCGTTACGCCCCAACACCTTACCTGTGCCACGACGAACAATCTGCATATAGACACCGGAACTGCTGAAAAGCACAAACTGATTCTTTGCCAAGTCTGTCGTCGTGTCTTGCGAAAGAAACTTCTCTTCGCTGATAACATTCACCTTTTTGTCAATAAGATACCGATTGATTGCCGCACGCTCCCGCTTCTTCTTGTCGGCGTAAGTCTCAGAATCCCTACATGAAGCAAAAGCAACAAGCCCAACAAGGATAAGTAACAAATATGTAATCTTCTTCATTCTCAATGTTTATTTTTCACAATGATAGTGGCACAAAGATACGAAATTCCTTACATAAAGCCGGACTTTCGTTATAGTTTTTATCTATATTTCCCAATTTTTAAGCTTTCAAACGATCGCTGAATTGCAAGATAGCACGCTGTGTCACCGCTTCAGCTTCCTTCAGACTGCAATGCAATTTGCCGCCACTGGCATTCAGATGTCCGCCACCATTGAAAAATTCGGCAGCCACTTCATTGCATGGGAAATCATCAACAGAGCGCAGGCTGACGAGCACTAAGTTGTCATGTCGGTCGTCTTCACGCAATGAAACCGAGAATTTCAATCCCTTGATGCGCAGAGGTTCATTGACCAATCCCTCCAAATCGCCTTTCACAAAATGAAACCTTTTCATGTCATGACGGCTCACCGTGAAATAGGCTGCATGGTATTCATCGGACACCGTGAGGCATTCACTCATCAGATAGCCACGAAACCGAATGGCCCATTGGCTGTAGTTGTTGAACACATTGCGATAAATCTTATCCTTGTCTATACCGGTTGTGAGCAGCATTCCAATGATGGTGTAAATCTCCGGGCGTGTGGAATTATACGTAAAGCCACCGGTGTCGGTCATCATACCGCAATAAATTGGAGCCGCTATCTTCTGATTGAGGTGATCAAAATCACCCAACTGACAAATCACACGGAACACCAACTCACACGTACTGCTTGCCTCCGGATGCGAAACCGTTACTACCCCCTCAATAGCGGGATTAAGGTGATGATCTATCAACACGCGTTTCGCCGGTGAAGCTTCAACGATTTCCTGCAGCTCTTCAAGGCGAGTCATCTCGTTGAAGTCTAAGCAAAACACCACATCTGCCTGTTGACAAAAGGTCTTCACCTCCTCGGGATGCTTGTCATAACGCATCACTTGTTCACTCCCCGGAAGCCATTTCAGGAAATCAGGAAAGGCATCCGGCACGATGATTTGTGCCGACTTCCCCCACTGCCTCAGGTATTCTGTCCATGCAAGACAAGCTCCCAAGGCGTCGCCGTCGGGACTCTTATGCCCCACAACGATTATATTTTCGGCATCACGAATGGTGGCTTTCAAGGTTTCCACCTCGTGTTCTGTGATAATATCTAATTGCATAATGGCTACAAAGGTAATAAAAAAGAACGAGAGAAAACATGAAATGCGATTAGTTTATAAATTCCTTTGATTTTACTTTACAATTACTCTCAAATGCTTAAGATATTCAGAACAAAAGATTTTTAATTTGGAAATACGCGAGTTTTAAGCCCACTTATTAATGTATTGACAATCAAGAAGATAGAAAAAAGTAATGAGAAAAGGAGAGAAAATGACAGGAAAAAGCCTTGTATTTTGCGTCATATTAGGTGCTGAAATAAGTCAGATTACCTCGTCTTCTGCATCAAACAGCAACGCATTTTGACGCAGATTACAGGTTGAAGAGGCACAAGAGGGATGATATGTTGTCGTTTTTGAGAAAATAAGTACAGTTTCCTTGCCTTCCATTCTCTAAATCACAACATTTAAAAGGGAGCTTTTTTGACCAATAAAATTTACAAAACAAGGAGCCAAAAGAAATATCATAGCAAAGGAGAAAGCGATGAAATAGCAATATGAAACAAAGAAAACGCGCACTTTTCAGTACAAGAGTGCGCGCTTACTTCGTATAAAAATATTCTTATTCTCTTTAATTCGTGGCTTCCTTTCCTTTGAACTGAAAGTCGCTGTCCGGGAGTCTTACAAAATCAGGAAAGCAAAGGGGAAACTCAGGAAAAGAGACTGTTTGCCTTAAAACAGCTTATTCGGATAAACACCCTCATCAACCAAGCGCTGAATTCTGTCTACTACGCCCTGACGATCGGCAGCATAAGTCACGCCAAACCACTTGCTGGTTGTGTCGAGAACCTTCACTGTTGCTGTGCCTTCACCGATGAGTTTGTTGACCATCAGTGGAATAAAGAACTCTGCCTTGAGATTGGTCATGTTCTTTGGGTTGGCAAGAAACTCCTTAAAGTATTCCTCGCTGTATTCAAAGTAATCTGGCGTGAAGCCCCATACATTCATGGAAACAGGTGTATTATCGGATACACTCACCCATTCGCCCTGCTCATCTTTATACTGAACCTTACCGTCACGACGCTCAATTTCTGTGCGTTCAACAACGGTTGTCAGGTTGTCTTCAGCATCCTTTGAGCAGATACCACGAGCCACAGTGCCATTTTCACTCAGTGTGTTTCCTATGCGAAAGCCCACCATAGCATAACGATTTTTGCTGTCTTCCGGCAATTCGCTGAGAAACTTCCCGATAGCCATGAAGCAGTCACGATTATAGAAATCATCACAATTGATGACGCAGAAAGGCTCCTTGATAACCTCTTTTGCCATCAGCACTGCATGGTTTGTGCCCCATGGTTTCTCACGACCCTCGGGAACTTTGAAGCCCTCCGGAAGGTTATCTATACTCTGGAACACAAGTTCTGCAGGGATATGTCCCTCATATTTTGACAGGATTTTCTCACGGAATTCAGCTTCGAAATCCTTGCGGATAACAAAGACTATCTTGCCGAAACCGGCCTGAATAGCATCATAGATAGAATAATCCATGATGGTTTCTCCGTTAGGGCCTAAACCATCAAGCTGTTTAAGTCCACCGTAACGGCTACCCATTCCGGCAGCCAAAAGTAACAATGTAGGTTTCATTTTGTTATGATTTTAATGAGTTATTTGATGTTTTAAGATAGCAATCTGTCTGCTCATGATGAGCGTAGTCATGCAGACCATACTTTTGCAGACGTTTACAAAAGTACGAATTAATCGTGAAACAAGCCAACAAAATGGTAATTTTATTCTGTCAACGCAACAATCAGAAGGGCATTCCAATGGCAAAATGCAAACTATGGCTATCTCCGAAATTGGGCAGATTGTAGAAACCTGATTTATAAGGAAGATGCAAACCAACTCCCCAATCCACACGGATGACAAAGAAATCAAGGTCGTAGCGCAGACCTACTCCTGTGCCGACAGCCATCTGCTGCAGCATATTCTTCAATTTCAACTGACCCTTCGGATGGTCTGACCGATTGTGAAGTGTCCACACATTTCCGGCATCAAGAAAAACTGCACCATAGAGATTACCAAACAACCGAGGCCTGTATTCGAGGTTGGCAAGGAACTTCATATCACCCGTTTGGTCGAGATATGATGTTGTTGCAGCGGTTGGATAATAGGCGCCAGGCCCCACACTGCGTATTGTAAAAGCACGAATACTGTTGGCACCTCCCACGTAGAACTGCTCACTCCAGGGTGCAACCGTAGAGTTTCCATAAGCCCAAATAGCACCAATCCCAATGTGACCAACAAGCTGCGACTTACGTCCTACCTCCCAGGTCTTGCGAAATTCAGTCTCAATCTTGAAATACTGAGCATATGGGTTCTTGAACATTTTCTTGTCGTTCTCGCTCCATTTCTGACCAGCAACGACGTAACCGAGCGACAGGATATTAGCAGCCTCGCTCACAGTGGTCTGCCACCAAATGGGATTACGATAGTTTTTAGGACTTGTATAGATATAGCTGTAGCGCATCTTAGGAATGAACTGGTCTCTCATTGACACCTGCAGATAAGGTGTGCTGGCTAAAAGCGCATCGAATTTTGCTGAATGTGACGACATGTATTCATACTCCAACGTGAGTGGAGCAAACTGATGCATGGACGTTTCTGATGTCTGGAATGTATAAGAAAGCTCTCCCGAAACGATGTGACGTTTAAAGTATCCGGCGCGATTGATAACGCTTGTAGAGGCTTTGAGCAATGTTGTCGGTGTGGAATGGAAATGCCGATGCTTCAAGAAAGGCATCAACAAGACAGGAAACTCCAAAGAGGCGTCACCTCCATATTCATAAGAATGAATGTTATCGGCCTTACCACTTGCCGTGTGTCCGGTCTGCCATTCATAGGAACCTTTCAGGTTGATATCGAGTTTCTCGCCACCTTTGAAAGCGTTACGCTTGGTGAAACCCACGACAAGTCCAGGCCCCATGCGTCCGCTGGTGCGCCCAGTGTAGTTGGTTTCAACGTAAAAATCATAGGGTTTATCAAACAGACAGTTCAGCTTAAGATCAAGTGTATCACAGATTTCTGACGAGTCACGCGGCGTAAACTGAAAGTCAACCATGCTGAAAAGACCGTTTCCTGAAATCTTATTTGCCGACTCTATATACTTGTCATAACTGAAAAGCTCATTAGGTCTGAGTTTCAAATCACGCAGGATCACACCTGGTCGCACCGGAGAACGCCTGCCATTGAAATGTACCGTGAGCCGATGCAGTTGGATAGAGTTCTCCAATGAGTCGAAGAACTGCTTGCGCAACTGCATGTCTATATTACCAATATACCACTTACGGAGGGCACGTGGAGGAACAGAGTCAGCCAACTGAAATTTCAGTTGCACCTTTTCGGGCACGAGAAGTGTATCGGCAAGATAGGAAGCATAGTCCGGTTGATAATAATAATAGCCATTGTTACGAAAGAGATTACCCACGCGTTTGCGCTCCGCATCCAGCGTAGAGACATCGAAAGCATCGCCACGTTTGACTTTGGCTTCATTCATATGAGCCTGCAACAAGCTATCAGCTGCAGGGGAA
Source organism: Prevotella sp. HMSC077E09 (assembly GCF_001814685.1). Classification (NCBI taxonomy): domain Bacteria; kingdom Pseudomonadati; phylum Bacteroidota; class Bacteroidia; order Bacteroidales; family Prevotellaceae; genus Prevotella; species Prevotella sp. HMSC077E09. Next base: position 130,790 of record NZ_KV817592.1, read on the forward strand.
AAATTCACATAAGAGATGCTGTCGAGGGTGAACAGTGGTCCCATATCAACGGTGTAGCCAATCTTTGCTTTCTTGGGATTGCGTTGCGTAATGGCTTCAAAACTAACGTTACCACGGAAATATCCATGGGTTTTCAATACCGATTGGGCCACTGATGCACGCAACTCCGGATTTACCCAACTCATCAAAACAGGAGCTTTTCCAAATGATTTGGCAATCCATTTTCCTATCGGCCCTGTAGATTCTGAAAAGGCATTCCACACCCAAAGACCATAAGGAAACGGTGTACGATAGTAAGAACTGCCAAACAAGGCTCCGTTAGGTGCGCAGGCCAAGGCCGCCTCCATTTCATCACGAGTGGTATAAAAATGGTCATTACGGTCATAATCCTGATAGTTAATCTTCGTCAGACCGACATATAACTGATCACCATCGGGCACCTTCTTCGTAGTAGAACAGGCTGCAAGCAGCATTGCAACCACGACAAAGAATATATAAAATCGGCTATTTCTTTTCATCACTTCCATTCTTGTTTGTAGGGGTTGCTGACTCTTTCTGAGGCATGGCAGGCATTTCATTCTTGGCTTCCTTAAACTTGAATAGGTCGCGGAAATGCTGCAACTTACGCCGCCAGATAAAACCTGCACCATACTGTCCCATGTCGCCTTCAAGCCAGTCATAGCTGTCGCGGTCATAGAAAAGGCGCAGATATTTCGTAGAAGCCTCGTTCAGACGATACTCAAAGGAGATGTTACTGAAGAAAGATTCATTCTGAGTAGCTACATCTTGGCCGGTAGAAAGCTTGCCACCAATGATTACCCGCAAGCGATTGTTCCAGAAACGCTTAGCAAACTTAAACGAATAGTCTGTGCGTTGGTTGCCGTTTCCATCCGTCGTGTTGTCTACTCCAAAGCTTAAGTCGAGCGTACGGAGGGCATTCCCCGCTATTCCGTTAATCTGACTCTGCAGGAAAGCACTTAGAGCCGAGTTCATAGAAAAGGCACTTGTGTTGCCATCGGCAAGATACATGCCCGTCGTCAACATTGTAACAGCTACCTTTCCACGTGCTTCCTTGCCCATCGTACTAAGCTGGTTCTGAACTTCTACATCTTCAGGAGCATCGATGATAAACTCAAGTCCCATATCGTTGAGTGTCTTACTGATTTTCACACCGCAATCAAACTCTACGCTTCGGCCTGTTCCACCATTGGCAGAAACAGTGGCCTTATTCTTCTCGGTAGCAGTAATACTGAGTCTTGGGTTCATCGGATCGCCGTTGAACTCTATGTAACTGCCATCTTGAATGGTAAATGTCTTCAGTGGAATTACCGGCAATGAATATTTCATTTCGCCGTTGCTGAGCGTATAACGACCTGTCAAACGCAGATTATCCACCGTGTTATATTGCATACGCAAATCGCCCCCACCCATGAGATCGACATAGTTGGATTTATCACTATTCAATGCACAAAGGATATGGGCACTGTTGCTGATACTCAAAGCAAGATCCATATTGAAACCGCTCAAAGGTGGACGTACAATAACCTGCGTCTTTTCATCTTTGAAATCCGTGAATTTTACGAGTTCATCCAACTGATTATCTGTCGTAAGAGGTGAGTCGCGAAGAATATAGGTCATATCGGTAGAGCCCAAGACATCAAGTTTTCCACGCATCAAAAGATTGTCGATAGGCCCGTTCATCAGCCCAAAGAAGTTAACATAAGCCTGACCGAAAGCTTCGGAACGCGCACTCTCCTTGGCATCAATAATCATGAAGTTACGAGCCTGCATACGCACATTCATGCGCATTCTGTCAAGGTTTGAGAAGTCAAATGAGCCCGACATAATCAGCGGACTGTTGTTGTGAGCATACATCTGGAAGTTCTCGAAAAGCAACTTACTGTCTGTTATTGTCACGGGGTCATTGTCGAAACGCATCTCAACCCCATAGGGCACACTGACTAAATAGGCCGAATCGAGATAAACTTCACCATTGACATTAGGTTTGTTCAGAGCGCCTTTCACCGACAAACTGCCATCTGCGGTTCCCTTGAAGCCGACAATCTGTCGTGGAATAAAACCATTGACAATATCCAACGGCAACCGTTCAAGTTTCAACTCTGCATCAAGATAACCATGACCTCCCGGCCGATAGCTACCATTGACAAGGGCTATCTCACGTCCGTTCTGCGTCAATATGCCATCAACAACGTGCGACCCGTCACGCTTCGGCATATAGACAAATTCTGTTCCGATATTTCCCATCGGGCATTTCTCATAGACGAGGTTACTCATGGTCATATCAGAAGATACCGAAAGATTGTCTTTTGTCTGTATCAAATGGTAGTCGCCATCCAATATTCCCGATACATCAGGCATATAAGGAACCACGGAGAGAATGTCATGAAGCTGGAACTGATGGAGCGAAACCGTTACATCCTGCAAGGCTGCAAGGTTTTCATCGTTGGTATAAACCTTCAATCCCATGCCGTCAGCAGACTTCAATTCAAGATTGGCAGACACTCTTCGGTCGTCACCCAAGAACACATAGTTGCTGTCATTGACGGCAAACGACTTGTAACCCAAAACAGGATGCGAGTCGGTCACACTGAAACGAATGCCCCGATGCTCCATTGCTGCAAGCAAGGCAAGGTCTACTCCAAGTTTATTATCAGCATCATAGAGCTTTGTCCGCAAATAGGAACCATGCTCATTCAACCGCCCGTCAGCAACAGCATGGAACACATACTGCGGATTTTTCTTGTTATTGACAACCTGAGCCTGATAGACAAACTCGTCATGATCAGAGCGAATATGGAACCTGACGGTATCCAACAGTACACTGTCTACAACGAGTGAATCAATTTGGATATCGCCATTCAGTCCTGTCATGCGTGAAGAGAGCATGTTGATGTTGGCCCGAGCCAACTGATAGCCATAGTAATTGAGCGCATGAACAAAGAAGTTATCTTTGCCGCTACGCAGGAAAAGGCGGGCATTGGGCAAGCGCTTGCGCAGCATCACCTGATTGATTGTGCGGTTTTTCAGCTGACTTTGTAATTCCTTTACAAAGCCTTGACTCTCTGCAAGCAGGCGCTCATAGCCACCATGTCCGTCAAGTTTGAGCTGGAAATCACCACAGTTGACCACCGCATGCGTGGAGTCTGTGCGTGTAAGAACGTCAAACGTCATATCACCGGGATGATACAACCTGCTCGCATCACGGATAGCAATGTCACCAATATGCCCCTGCACTTTATAAAACTTCTTGAAATCAGACTCAACATCAAGGTATGCGCAAAGTGAAGTCGCTAAAGTTGTATCTGCAAAGTGCAGTTTATGAAGGTCAGCATACGTCAGATTGCAGACCACAGTACCCTTCAAGTTACGACGATTCAACAAAGCACCTAACTGAATATCACCTTTCAGCAAAGGGTTCCCGCTATGGATAACGGCATTAGCCACACCACGCGACACCGTAGCTTCGGCCGTAATATGGTCAAGTGGATACTGAGCATATCGGAAATTCTGTATGCGGGCCTTGGCTACAAGATGAGTGCGGGGTGACTTAAAATCGGTTCCTGCCCCACGAACATCAATGCTTCCCGTGAAAGGATGCAAGCCCATGCGAGGCAGGAAATGCTGAATGGGGAAACGGTTGGCCTGGAGTTTCGCCTGATAAGCCATGCGAGCAGCATCAAAACTACCTTCTGCTTTGACGCTCCCCTGCCCTTGCCGAGCCACCAAATGCCCTTCATAGCGCTGCAAAGTGAATTTCACACGTCCATCAACACTGATGTTATCCGGAATATGGAGTGTCTGTTGCAGACTTCTGTCAAGCATGGCTGTGACCATATTCAACCGCCCCGTGCGTGCATGGAGAGTCATCTCGCCCCGCAAACGCTTGGGGTCTGCAAGATGAGAGAGTGTGCCGTTACCCCGCAACCGCAAAACAGTGGGCAACGAAATGGCCAAATCCGTGAAGCGAAGCTGCTGCAGATTACCGTGCAACACGCCGCTGACTGCCAACCTTCGATTGGGCCATTGCCTGCGCAAGTTACTTGGCAAATCGGTCATGAACGGCATTAAATCGGCCTTTCCAAAAGCTCCATTCATGCGAATGTGAAACTTTCCGGGAGGCTCATCAAAGGCATTGAGGTCAAGATTTACCTGTGCATGCAACTCAGAATGAGGGGTTTGGAAATAGAGATTGGGCAGTTTGAGCCGCACAGAATCCAAAGAAAGCGGGCCTTGCAAAGCGCTTACAGCGAGTCCGCTCTGCTCCTTGAAAGCACACTTTCGCAGATTGAGCGAAAGTTCCGGAGCCAAATAACGCAACGAGTCTATACCAATCGCCACATCAGTCAGCGCAATATGGTTATAGTCAAGCCCCTTTACACGCGCCTTAAAATTGTTATCATAGCAGAGACGACCGCCTGTCCAATCGAACTTCTCTACTTGATAAAGTCCTTTGAACAAGTCGAAAAAGCCTCGTTCTGCTATGGTTTCGCCTAAGTAGGCCTGTACCTTCAGCGTGTCACCAGGCATGTGAACCGTCACATCCGTATGGCTCACATGCAGTTTATCCACATGAATTTTCCAGAAGTTTTCAGTCTTTGCAGTATCCTTGGGCACGGTGTCACTGAGGGCAACATCAACCATGGCATCCTTCAAATTGGCAGCATCTACTTTTAAAGTTTCAGCTCCTAAGTCAATACCATGCGCTTTCAGTTCGAGCATCCCCACACGACCTTTAACCCGCGCTTCATGGATGAAATTGGCCGTATTGACTTTCATGTCGTGAACAGCCAGTTCATCTATCTCCACCTGCTTATGCAGAAGAGGCCACAAACGCACATCGGCAACAATCTTACGGACATCAGCAATCGTGTCTTTCACCTGCGGAAGAGAGTCGTTGGGCTGTATGGCTTTCACGCCTTCAATGCCTAAATCCAAAGGAAATTCAAGCTTCACATGTGCCACAGAAATCTCCATTCCCATCTTATTTGAGGCATAAACCGCCACTTGTCTTACTGCCCAATTCTGAAATGGAGGGAAGTAAAACAATAAAGCCAAGAGGCCAAAGAGTATGAATGGAGAGGCCACAACAGCTATGGCCCACTTGATTTTCTTCGTCATATACGCAGTTCCTCGCGCATTTTCTGTGGAATGAATATGACGCGAAAATAAAACAAAAAAACGAATTATGCAAATATAGAAGATAAAAAGTCAAGATATAGGCATGAACCCCTACACAAATCAGTGGCAATCTGCATCAAATCACTATGTAATCTGCGTCACATTGCGTTGTGATTCAAGTCAGATTAGTGTGTAATTCAAGTCATCTTGCAGCACAACTCAAGTCAAATTACAACGCATGATGACTGACATTACAAGCCGTGCACCAAGGAATGCAGAAACAAGCCCAATATATTCATCTTCTGCGCTCTATCCCCATACCTGCCACAACTTGTCTTCGGGCAAGGGTGAATCAAGCGAAATGAGTTGCTTAGACACAGGATGCACAAACTCAACATGATGAGCCAGCAAGCAAATACTGCCGTCGGGATTGCTGCGCTGAGCACCATATTTCAGGTCACCCTTTATCGGACAGCCCATATGGGCAAGCTGACAGCGTATCTGGTGGTGGCGTCCGGTCATGAGATTTACTTCCAACAGACAGTAATGATCAGATTGACCGATGAGCCGGTACTTCAATATGGCTTTCTTGGAATGGGGCACTTCGTGGTCGTAAGCATAGCTCTTGTTCTGCTTTTCATTTCTTACAAGCCAGTCGGTCAATGTACCTTCGGGCTGTGGCGGGAGGTTTTTTGTGATTGCCCAATAGGTCTTATGCACTTCGCCATCACGAAACATCTTGTTCAATCTTGTCAGTGCTTTCGAGGTTTTGGCAAACACAACAAGTCCTGCCACGGGTCGGTCAAGCCGATGAACCACACCGAGAAACACATTTCCCGGCTTCTGATACTTCTCCTTGAGATAGCATTTGACATCTTCAGACAGTGGCACATCGCCGGTTTTGTCGCCCTGTACAATCTCACCACTATGCTTATAGACAATGATTAAATGATTATCTTCGTAAACGATTTCCATAAGAACGAAAAAAAAGCCCCTCCTTTCGGAGGGGTTATAAAAACCTGTAATTACATGTTCATACCACCATCAACCTGGACAACCTGACCAGAAACATAGCTTGAAAGGTCGGAAGCTAAGTAAAGAGCTGTATTGGCAATATCATCAACCGTACCGCCACGACGAAGTGGTATCTTGCTGATCCACTCCTTGCGGATATTCTCCGGCAAGGCCTGGGTCATGGCTGTATCAATGAAACCAGGGGCAATGGCGTTGGCACGAATACCCTTTGGACCCATTTCCTGACCGATGCTCTTGGCAAGAGCAATCATACCAGCCTTAGAAGCAGCATAGTTGGCCTGACCAGCATTGCCATGAACACCAACGACAGAAGCCATATTGATGATAGAACCACCGCGCTGACGCATCATCACGGGCACACAGGCATGGATGAAGTTGAATGCACTCTTCAAGTTAACGGCAATGACTGCATCCCACTGCTGCTCGGTCATGCGAAGTATCAGACCATCCTTTGTGATACCGGCATTGTTGACAAGGATATCCACTGAACCAAACTCTTCCTTTACTTGCTTTACAACTTCTTCTGATTGTGCAAAGTCAGCAGCATTGCTGGCATATCCCTTAGCCTTCACTCCAAGAGCAGCAATCTCTCGTTCGGTAGCTAAGCCACCATGCTCCTCATCAATGAAAAGGTCTGTAAAAGCGATGTTTGCCCCTTCAGCAGCAAACTTCAATGCGATAGCCTTACCGATACCGCGTGCAGCACCTGTGACAAGGGCTGTCTTACCTGTTAATAATCCCATTTTCTTACTATTTAGAATGTATATATGATTAAATGTTTTCTATTTACCAATTGACTTTCCCAAAGCCCCATAAACAACCTTTGCAACAAGCGGCTTGCTGGTTTCTTCGGTCAATCCGTGCCCGAGTCGGCCATAAATGAACGGCACCTCAAGGCCTTTAATGCAATAGTGGGTGATGTCGGCCACAAGATCTACGTCGTCAATATCAAACTCTCCATCGGCTTTCCCCTCGGCATACACCTTGCGGAACAGTTCGATTTCGTCTTCATCAAAGTTCTTTCTCACCTTCTCTACCATCCATATATTGCGAAAGAACTCGGCTCTTAGATTGCCATTTCTAACCACTGTCTCGCGTATCATGCTGAGATGAGTATAAATAAGCTCGATGATTTTGTCTTGGGGACGCATCTTCATGCAAGCCACCTCATCCAACCGATCCGACAAACGCTCTAACTCTGACTCGATAACTGCAGAATAGACGTCTTCTTTCCTGTTGAAATAGGTGTATAATGTGCGACGTCCTTTGCCCGAAGCAATTGCAATATCGTTCATCGTTGTGTTTGCAATACCATTCTTGGCAAATAGCTGTCGCGCAACATCTACTAATTTTTGTCTGGTCTTGGATATTGACATGCTAAATCTTTTCAGGTTTTTATATTGCACATTAAGATAACATGCGCAAAAGTAAAATATTAATTTCAGATATCCAAACACGTAACATAAAAAAACAATTAAAAAGAAAAATAATCGTGGAAAGATTTGGCAGTTACAAGATTTAGTATTACCTTTGCACTCGCAATCAAGGAAAGGATAACAAAAAATCATCCCTACACCTTGATATTTTAATGGTTAATATCGCGGAGTGGAGCAGTTGGTAGCTCGCCAGGCTCATAACCTGGAGGTCGCATGTTCGAGTCTTGCCTCCGCAACTAAGTAACGTCTGAAGTAGTTTATAAAGCTTTTCAGACGTTTTTTATTTTCAACAGACAAGGGATAACAAAGATAACAGCATTTAATATCAAAGTTATATAAAGAGAGCTTTAGTTCTTATTCAATACCTTTTTAATTCTAAAAGCCCACAACTTGTAGCCCAAGGAGGTAAGGTGAAGACCGTCAGACGTGAGCGGACGACGCATTTCATTGGTGCCATGATAAATGAAATCCTTGAACAGATTGATATACGCGATATGGTTACGCTCGCAATAATGTCGCAGCTTAACATTCAGAACAGGCACAACATCGGTTTTTCCTTCTAACGTTTTCCAACGGCCGAACGATTCGTTGATAGGCAAGACGCTTTGCACATAGAGTTTAGTGTCGGCAGCTTGTGCCCAAATTCTATCAATCAGTCGCTGATATTTCTCAAATATCTGCTCTGTGGTCTGGTCTTGGCTGATGTCATTTATACCTATCATCAACAAGATAGCTTTCGGCTTCTTGGAAAGAATGGCGTCTAAACGGTTCAATACACCATCAACATTATCACCGGCAATACCACGATTGCGCACATGCTTGAGGCCAAGTCGCTTGCTCCAGTCACCTCCAAACTCTGTCAAGCTATTGCCTAACATAACAATGTCAGTAGCGTCAATGCTACGCATTTTTGCAAACTCAGCCATGCGCTCACGATAATGTTCGGTATTCCAGACAGCAGCCTGCTGCCCAAAACTCGACAGAGAGCAACTCAGCATAATAGCAAGAGTCATCAATTTAATCATCGAAAATCTCATATATCAGAATTGTTCAAGAATGGCAATGCGCTTTTCGGTATCCGGATGTGTACTGAAAAGTGAATCCATAAAACTCATCAGTCCCTGCTTCATCTCATCAGGCTGAATGATAAACAGCTGTGCAACATCGGCACGTTTCACGTTATCAAGACCTGGATTATGCGAAATCTTGCGTAAAGCAGATGCCAAAGCAAGTGGATTTCCGCAAAGTTCTGCACCGCCTGCATCTGCCATGTATTCACGTTTACGCGAAATAGCAAAGCGTGTAAGCAATGTAAAAATATAGGCAACAGCACAGCAAACAACACCTATCAGGAGAATAACCAACAGAGACAGCCCGCCACCTTCTTTGCTGTTACTGCGTCTGCGACCACCTCCATACCACAATGTTTCATACATCATGCGCACAACGATAGACATAATCGTGGAAATTATGCCCACGAAGATAATGCTTGTGATAAGAAGTTTGGTGTCGTGATTACGGATATGCGTCAGCTCATGCCCCAGAACGCCCGCAAGTTCATCATCGTCAAGGAGCTCCATTAAACCGGTTGTAACCGTAACCGTATAGCTCTTGGCATTGATACCACTTGCAAAAGCATTGAGCTGAGGATCATCAACGACATTGATTTTCGGCATATCCATGTTGCAGGTCATGCAGAGATTTTCTACAATATTATATAGGCGAGGATTTTCCTTGCGTGTCACCGGCCGTGCTCCCGTGGCCTGCTGCACCATAGCCACATTACCAAAATAGGCTATAACAAACCATATGAGAACACCGGCAACAACCCATGGAATGGCCGTAACGAAATAGTAGTTGACCGTAGAGATATCAAGTTGATAAACCATCTCACCATACTCATTGGGATAGCCGTTACCAAAATAATTCAAAGCTGCAAGGAAAACCCATACCATCCCCAGGATTATGGTTGGAAACATCAGCAGCAACAGGATACTAAGCGTGTTGTTGCGCCGGATTTGGGTTTGCATTCCTACATACCTCATCTGTCTCAGAACTTCACTTCGGGTGCTTTATCAAACTCTGTACGCTGCTCGGTTGGAATTTCAAACATGGCCTCTTTCTTGAAGCCGAACATGCCGGCAAAGAGATTGGAAGGGAATGTTTGAACGGCATTATTCAACTCGCGCGTCGTAGAATTAAAGAAACGACGTACGGCAGCCAGTTTGTTTTCGATGTCAGAAAGTTCATTCTGCAACTGAAGGAAATTCTGATTAGCTTTCAACTCGGGATAAGCCTCCAAAGAAACCTTAAGTCCCGACAAAGCACTTGTCAAGGCATTCTCGGCACTAATCTTATCGTCAATGCTTGATGCACTCATCGCAGCTGAACGAGCCTCCGTCACACGCATGAACACTTCCTTCTCATGATCGGCATACCCCTTAACAGTTGCAACCAATTGAGGAACCAGATCATGACGCTGTTTCAATTGAACATCGATATTTGCAAACGCATTTTCACGATTGTTTCTTAACTTCACAAGATTGTTATAGATAGATACGCCCCAAATAACAAGTAGCACAACGACTACCAAGATAATAATTCCAGTCATACTCAAAAAATGATTTAATTCTGTTTTGACTACAAAAATAAGTGAAAAGATGCGGATAAAAAACTATATTAAGATTAATTAGCAAGAAAGCAATAAAAGGAAAAGCCTGATTGCCATATTTGCAATCAGGCTCTATAGAAATAAAACTTATTTCAAGATACTCATAACCTTTTCAAAATATCGCTGCGTCTTCCGCATACTGAAATGAATACCGCCATTCCAAGAACGAATTGCCGTTTCGATATCATTAAGAGGGTTGTGATGTGATTGGATAAGCAAAAACATTTCCTTCGACCTGGCTACGCTGAAACGATCAGATAACTTAAATCTCTTCTTGCTTTTTCTTTTCTTAAGTATCTGATTACATTCTGCCACCAAAACCGGAGTAATCTGCATTGCACCTACAGAAGAGCCACTCTTAGCCCGACTATTTCCTTTACTTTCAACTTGTATGATTGCCTCCATCACTGGATTCCAATCAATTTCATTCGCATTTTCCTTTTGTTCCGCTCCGCAGCAGTACATGGGAATAAACATCAATACACTAAATATTAACAATACAATCTTACTTTCTCTCTTCATACTTATTATTTTATGGAACCTGAGTAAAAGAAAAAGAGAAATACTCGCGATTATGGTCTGTATGAGAAAGAATGCGACCAATAATCTCAGCTCCGTTAGATACTAAGTATAGCACAATAAAAGATGTACTATCCTATTAATTTATCGCTGCAAAGTTACAACATTTTAGGAAAATGAACAAACAAAAGCAGGCTTAAAACGTTAAAATAGCTAAAACAAAAAAGTTAATTCATTGATAATCATGATTTTACTTTCTAATTATTTTTCCCTATATGAGGTTAACAGCATCTACTAACTAACAAAAAGTTTCTCGCTGCCTATAGATGAGAAGTTAACAAAATAATGTATGTTATCTTCTTTGCTAACCTAATACAAATCCCAACTATTATCATGCTATCATTTTAAAAATAATATAACAACAAATAGGAAAATTATTCATATCTTTGTAATGTCTAATTTGAAAGAGAATGAAACTTTGGTTAAGAACAATTCTATGGATAGTGCTTTCGTTTATCTTTGTTCAAACAGTTTACTCCAAGCGGAACGAAAAGGCACAACCATATTCATCAAAACAAAACAGAACAATGAAGAAAATCTTTTTATGCTCATCTTTTGCTGATGTAGCTTCAATTTTATCAGAAACAGTTTCCTCTTCATTAAGAGGAAAGACCGTTGCATTTATCCCTACGGCAAGTATCCATGAAGAATATACTCAATATGTAGAAGACGGAAAAGATGCACTCCGCACACTCGGTCTCACCATAAAGGAAGTAGAAATTACCCAATTCGATAAAAATCAAATTACAAAAATATTGAATGATTGTGACTGTATATACGTCTCAGGAGGAAACACATTCTTCCTTATGCAAGAATTAAGAAAAACAGGAACAGATAAGTTGATTAAAGAACAAGTGGAAATGGGCAAACTTTACATTGGAGAATCCGCTGGTACAATAATTCTCGCACCTAACATAGAATATGCAAAGAAAATGGATGATTATCTTACACTAACACCCAACTTCAATGATTTCACAGGACTTGGCATCATAGATTTCTATCCAGTTGTGCATTTCAACAGTTTTCCTTTTGAGGAAGCAACACGAAACATCATCAACGAATATGGCCACTTACCATTAAAACCGATTACAAATCAACAGGCCATTGTCATCACGGGAGATGCTGTTTTAATATTGGGCAAGACAAGTAAAACTTAATAACTTATAATGTACAAACCCGCACAAAGGTTACCCTATTCTAATAACATACATGGTATTTCATACAGAGGGGTAACCTAATAATTGATTTCACCATGTAATCAAACTCAAATCACACTCCAATCTGCGTCAGAACAGCATGCAACATGACGCAGATTGCAAGGCTTTCCGACATGGATTGTTCTTCCCTCTCACAATGAAGAACATTGAGAAGGCTTGAGGGTACAAAGTCACAGGAAAAGGGCAGGCACAAAAAAAGGAGCCCCGAGGACATTGTGTCCTCGGGGCTCCGGCTGAAAGGAGGCGGCTACCTACTCTCCCGCATTGCATTGCAGTACCATCGGCGCAAGTGGGCTTAACTTCTCTGTTCGGAATGGGAAGAGGTGGGACCCCACCGCAATAACCACCTGATGTCTCATTTTCAGTTCACAAGTCTGTTTCAGTTGACGTGTTGACAGGTTGACAAGTTATCTGTCTTGCTTATTATCCATTGCTTCTATATTTTATCAAGCAACTTGTTTACTCATCTGCCGTCTACTTGTTAACTATTAACTATCAACTCGTTTACTTGTCCACTGTCTACTTGTTCACTGACTAACAATATCTCCACAAGCAAAGCTGTA
>NZ_KV817593.1:0-4442 GCF_001814685.1 Prevotella sp. HMSC077E09
GAACTCCAAGTGTCTGAGAAACAAAGTTCTCAAAGCACTTGGATATGTCAGAATTTTTACCTATCTTGGTGCTGCAAACATAATAAGTAAGCAAGAAACTGACATGGCAAAGGTAGCTATTAAAAACGAGAATATCACTTCTTTTAGTGGAATTTATCATATTATGGACGTTTTCTCAAAGTTGGGCTTTGAAAAACTTACCGAATCTGTATTGGGCAAACGTGGAAGTAGCGGCAAAGCATTCTGTTATGGAAGTATTTTTGTGGTTTTTCATACTTTCCCATTGGTTTGGGTCTTTTATGCTTAGAAAAGACCCAAGAAACACCGAAGCACCTCATATCAACATATAGAGCCCCAAAAAGACATCTCAACATATAAAATTTTTTCACAAGAAAAAATGCTGCGGAATTAAGGATTATCTTAAACTCGCATATGTTATTCTAATCTCATTTTTTTCTTTCCCCAAAGTTGTTATATATATAATTCTACCATAATTATCATATTTGTACTGACATCTGTAAATAACGGTCTCGTCAGAAAAATCTGGCATGTATTCATATCGGAACTCTTTAAGTAAACCTTTTTCTATAACTATTGTGAGCGTTAAAACATAATCGACTCTTGCATTAATATATGTGTAATATTTGTTGATTTTTAATATATTAATTGTTTTACAATCGCCTTTTGTTTGAATAAAAGATTGAATTTCCGACTTATCATAATTGGATAATATATCAGAGATAATACAAAGGTCTTCGAAAATAACCTCTGGATATTTTATAATCACCCCCCACGATTCCAAGTATTTTAATTGTTCGAAAAAGATATTTTGCATATCTTTCTCGACTTTTGAGAGCCTTATAGGTTTCTTTTTCTTGCTTTTATAGACAGCTTCTTTCTTTCCATTTATATATAGACTCTTGGAAATATACCCAGATTCATACGATAAGGTAACATCCACCTGATGATCTTCCGCTACTTTACTGTTAAGAGGAAAATATAATAATAAAAGAAGTAAAAACACTTTCATCCTTAATTCCGCAGCATAAATTCTTGTGAGAACTCCAAGTGCCTGAGAAACAAAGTTCTCAAAACACTTGGATATGTCAGAAATTTCACCTATCTTGGTGCTGCAAACATAACAAGTAAGCAAAAAACTGACATGACAAAGGTAGCAATTAAAAACGAGAAGATCACTTCTTTCGGTGGAATTTGTCACATTATGGACGTTTTCTCAAAGTTGGGCTTTGAAAAACTTACCGAATCTGTATTGGGCAAACGTGGAAGTAGCGGCAAAGCATTCTGTTATGGAAGTATTTTTTGTGGTTATCATACTTCCCCATTGGTTTGGGGATTTTATGCTTATGCAAGAACCAAGAACCCCAGAAAATTCCCATATCAATGGATGAATCCCAAAAATGTCACTTCAATATATAAAAGTACCTCACAAGGAATAATGCTGCGGAATTGAGGTTATACACTCTAATAACGTTTCCGATTCGGATTTATTGTATACCCGTTGTTAATACCCTTATAAGAGTGTTCGTCAATACCCTTATATGGGTGTTCACTGATACCCTTATATGACTAATATCACGAGGCTTTATATTACCTTTTAATTGGGGTGATATAAAGGTCTTCATCTATTTTTCTTCCCCTCTCATCAAACAGTGAGTATATCCTCTTTAACTCTGATATAAGCATTTGCTCGAACGTTTCCCATTGGAATAGGGAGGTTGCATCGTCTCTATCACAATAGTGCACGGTGCTTGTTCTTTTATCTATATAAAGATAAGAACCGTCCCAGTCATAACCGCCTATAAAGAAATGGTCGTCTGTGGCATTTCGAGGTCTTTCTTGAATGTTTGCCGTAATAATCGAAAACGGTTGGCGGCTTTCATCAGTGCTTCTTTTATAGTTTCTTCTTAACCCGTCTAAACAAAAGGTTCCAACCAATATGTCTAACCCATTGCTTACATCTAACAAGAATTTTTTATAATCGATGGGAATTTCCATGCCCAATTCTTTCTCCAATGCTTGGACATCGTTCTTACTTAGCGGAGGATACAGGGTGTTTAGCCAAGCCTCGGGGGCTATATGGGGCGCTTTTCCTATAAGGATTGCACCAGTGGATTGGGATTCTTCAATACCCTGGTTCTGAAATCTATAAATTAAATCCCTATATGTTTTATTCATACCTTAATTCCGCAGCATAAATTCTTGTAAGAACTCCAAGTGCCTGAGAAACAAAGTTCTCAAAACACTTGGATATGTCAGAAATTTCACCTATCTTGGTGCTGCAAACATAACAAGTAAGCAAAAAACTGACATGACAAAGGTAGCAATTAAAAACGAGAATATCACTTCTTTCGGTGGAATTTATCATATTATGGACGTTTTCTCAAAGTTGGGCTTTGAAAAACTTACCGAATCTGTATTGGGCAAACGTGGAAGTAGCGGCAAAGCATTCTGTTATGGAAGTATTTTTGACTCTCTCTTCTTCAGTTACCTTTGTGGTGGAAAAAGTTTGGATAACTCACTTATTTTCTCTATTTTTGCTTCCATAACAGTTTGTTTTTTGTCTTTAAAATCAGTTGTTTGCGATTACTAATTTACAAAGAAAATTCGACAGACTGTTATTTTTCTATCTATTTATTTGGGTGGGAAACTTTAGAAGCTAATAATACGCACGTAAAGAATAGAATCATCTCAGTCCAATTACGTTGTGAACGCCCAGACAAAAGGGTTGAAGATTCATTAGCCTTATCTATTCTACCATTAGATTTTCTTATGTGTAATGAGAAAAGAGTGCTCACTGATTCGCTGAGAATAGTGTTGAAGAAAGCAAAGCGGAAATAGTTCTTTTGTAACTCAGTCTGGCTTATTGTGTAATAGATTCAGATTATCACTCCCTATTGCTGAAGAGCTCAACTTATGGGAATGATATTGCGTATTGCCTCAAGTTACATTGTGGGGTAAGGGGATATTGTAGGCAAAAGTGGGTGCTTCAAGTTCAAGTCATCTGCAAATTCAGTAATGAGAGGATGTGTACACGCAAGAAGGACGTTGAAAGGCTTAGTTGCGGATTTGAGGCTATACTATATTAAAGTTTCATCTTCACCCCTATCTCTGCCACCTTCGCAGCATCATAATCGGCCTTGATGCGAGCATAATCTCTGTCGCCATACGAGCTTGGAACAAGATAATAGAATGGCTCTCCATACTGCTCCAGCACCACATCGATATATAATATCTCTCCTGTCAGCAGGCGCATCATGGGCAGATGGTCGTATCTGAAGCGTACCTCCATCACTCGACAGTTATACTGACGTGCCTCCTCCAAATGATCAAACATGCTCAGATCCGTCGTAAAGTAGGCCTCGTCAATACCGCAAAACAAGTGGAATTTGCCCGCAATCAGGGTGAAGACTACGCCTTTGAACTTATAGTTTTTATACGCCATGTAAGAACCATGATACGCAAAAGGCAGGTGGGCGTAAGAGGAAAGTGCCTTTAAGTACTCCGCCTCGCTGATGCGTTGGCAGTCTTGAAAAGTATCGTACAGTCGTGCCACAGCCATCGCCTCATCTTCATGGTACACACTTCTTGCCACACCCTCTTCTTCTCTGAAATCGTGCACCACCTGTCCACCTCTAAGATAGGCATATTCTGGCCAATCATAGCCGTGAATGAGCAAATACGAGTCCAACAGATGCAGATCCCGACGTATGATAATCTCGTGAAGTATATCTTGCATGGGCTTCAACGCTTTCACGGCCTGGGCTACCGGCCCGCAAGCCTCTATCTTGAGCATCAGGCTGCTCTCTGACAACGCATGCGCCGTCTCAAAACCATAGTCTTGCCACAGACACCTCCACACCTCTGCAAGCCTTCTCTCTATCTCTTCCTGCTCCGTCTGCCAGTTGCTGCGACGCAGCGGAATCACCACCGAGAAGCGCATCTGCTCTCCGCTTCCCGTGAGCAATCCTACCTCCGTCAGCTCATAGGCGTACACCATCGAGTCTTCAAAAGCAAGCACTCTATTCTGCCCTGCGGCAATCTCCTGATGCGTCAGTGCCTCTATGGCTGTGGCAAAATTGTCTTCCCGTTCGATGCGATAGCTCTTGGACGGTGCTTCCTCGCTCGCTGGCAATGCATCCGTACCGTCCTCCGCCTTATCTGCCGACGTATCCATTTCCAGCACGTCACGCTTCTCGGCCCGCTTCTTGGTGTAATGCTCTGCCCAGATGATCGCCCCGCCGATGAGCAGACCAATCACTGTCGGCCCCTTACCGCCAACGGCAACGCCCCCTAAGACCAATGCTCCGATTGCCGTCAAGACAATAGCAATGAGCAGCCATTGAAATATAGAGTTGATAAAATGATGGTTCATATATGGTTTACCTTACCTTAATTCCGCAGCATAAATTCTTGTGAGAACT
>NZ_KV817594.1:0-456 GCF_001814685.1 Prevotella sp. HMSC077E09
CTTATCGCACGAAAATATCGAAGAAAGCGAACTTTGGCATAGGACGAATTCCCGACTCCGGCGATCTCGATGTAGGGGCAGCAGAGTTCCATGTGGACCCCCAAAAGCAGCATTTGGGCTGGGAAAGCTATACAGAAGCCTTTGAGACAGAGACTCCCGAAGGCCAGAAAGCACAGGCAGAAGAGGACCGTGAGTGGTGGAAAGGCGATAAAGAGGTCTTTATTTCATGGCAATCGAAAACAGAAAATGAGGCAGTTAAGCTTGACATTTACCGCAATAAACATTATCTCCAAACACTTAATTTGGGTGAAAATGTTCTGGAGTACTGGGTAGATCAGCGTGATTACAACTTCGACGGACATCGAGACTTCGCGGTTTGGTTTGATTATGCAGAAAGCAAAAGGGTCTTCTTGTGGTCTGAGAAGCAAGGAAAATATGTGCATGAACCCTTTTTCG
>NZ_KV817595.1:0-23071 GCF_001814685.1 Prevotella sp. HMSC077E09
CTGTCGCATTTACTAATTTAAACTGCATATAATCTGTCAGCAGTAATATAATTTATTCAATGCGGACTAAATATTGTTTGCTCCCTGATGATTCGTGTTCGGGATGATGTTAAAAGTGGCAGACTTATCTTTGTTCTCATCACACAGGTTGAGAAGATTTATGGGAAAAGTAGCTTCATGTGATGATGAACGTTCAATGGAAACATAATATGCCAATCGGAAAGTTTACATTCGATTTGGTTTTCTTAGCTTTCGCTTGTAAGTGTCTTTGAGGATTAGTGTGAATGAGAATATTTTGTAGATAAACTTGAATAGTAGTATATTATTAATCTGGTATATAATTATTTAACTTGTTTATAAGGTTATTTATATACCAGATAGTCGTCTGTTTGTATTTCAATTGGTGGATGAAAGATATCATCAAGAGGCTTGGGTTGGGCATGATTTTTGCTGTACTAATATCAAAGGACAAAAGATAAACAATTAATATGGAGGAAAATAATTATGGCATTTATTGACTATTATAAAATTCTTGGAGTCGACCGGAACATTCCACAGAAGGATGTTAGGGCGGCTTATCGGAAGCGCGCAAAGCTGTTTCATCCCGATTTACACCCAAATGATCCGAAAGCAAAGGCGAAGTTTCAGGCTTTGAATGAGGCCTATGACGTGATTAGTGACCCGGAAAAGCGGGCCAAGTATGACAAATATGGCGAACAGTGGAGGCAGGCTGATGCCTTTCAAGGTAATGATACCGAAGGTTTTAGCGGCGGTAATCCTTTCGAAGGCTTCGACTTCAGTGGCTATGGAAGTGGAGGTGGAGGTTTCTCCAGTTTCTTCCAAGATTTGTTTGGAGGTGGTCGTTTTCGCTCGTCTGGCTTTGGTGCCCAGCAACAACAGAGCAGTGGACAGATGGAAGCAAAGGTCAGCATTGATATGTACACAGCTTTGTTAGGTGGAGAAGTGCTTATACAGCTCAGTAATGGACAGAAGATAAAACTGAAAGTAAAGCCCGAAACTCAGAATGGAACGAAAGTGCGTGTGCGTGGACGAGGCTACAGCCGAGGCAATGGAACATATGGCGATTTGATAATCGTTTATAATGTGAAGCTGCCTACAGGACTAAGCGAGCGCCAGAAACAGCTGCTTCAGGAAATGAGGAATAGCTAACCTTTATGCTTCATGCTGCTTTACTGCAGATGATAGGCTCTGTGGCGTGGTGTGTGTACTTTGTGCATCTGCGCCATCAGCGTCTGTCTTGATGATTATCCCATGTTGTCTTATGGGGTAATGGGTGTCTGTGAAAAGCTGAAGCACGGTTCTCTTTCAGTGAAATATGCAAAAAGAGATAAAACAAGAGCAAATACTTTGAATTATGTAAGATTTGCCTTAACTTTGCAGGAAAATTCAAGATAGCTATATGAAACAAACAAAAATTGTTGCCTCGATAAGTGATCGGAGATGTGATCAGGATTTTATTCGCAAGCTTTTCTTTGCAGGAATGAATGTGGTTCGAATGAATACCGCTCATGCAACGCCAGAGGGTATACGGACGATTGTAAAGAATGTGCGCGCTGTTTCGCCACATATCGGTATCATGATAGATACGAAAGGGCCGGAAGTTCGTACCACGGGAGTGGAAATCCCCTTGCAATATAAGGCCGGTGATATGGTGAAAGTATTCGGTCGTCCGGAGATGGACAGCTCGCATGATATCATCAATGTTTCTTATCGCGATATCACAAAGGATGTGAAAGTGGGTGATGATTTGCTGTTTGATGACGGCGAACTTGATATGCGCGTCATAGAGAATAGTGGCCCGATGCTGGTGGCACAGGTACAGAATGATGGCGTTCTGGGTGCTCACAAGAGTGTGAATATACCGGGAGAACATATTGATTTGCCTGCACTTACAGAAAAAGACAGACGTAATATCTTGTTAGCCATAGAACTTGACATTGATTTCATTGCCCATTCTTTTGTCAGAAATGCTGCTGACGTGAAGGAAGTCCAGGATATCTTAGATGAGCATCACAGTGACATAAAGATTATCTCAAAGATTGAAAATCAAGAGGGTGTAGACAATATCGATGAGATTATAGATGCCTCATATGGTGTGATGATTGCGCGTGGTGACCTTGGTATTGAAGTTCCTATTGAGCGTATTCCTGGCATTCAGCGAAATATTATCCGCAAATGCGTGGCTAAGTGTAAGCCTGTTATTGTGGCAACACAAATGCTTCATACGATGATTAACAATCCTCGGCCAACGCGTGCCGAGGTAACGGATATAGCTAATGCAATCTATTATCGTACAGATGCCTTGATGTTGAGCGGCGAGACGGCCAGTGGCAAATATCCGCTTGAGGCTGTTCAGACCATGGCACGTATTGCAGAACAGGCAGAGAAGGACAATTCCCGACGGGAAGAAATAGAGGCTCCATGGTCAAATGGTGATTTGGATCAGCGTGCATTCTTAGCTCATGCAGCGATTGATGCTACCCGAAAGCTTGGGGTTGCGGGAATTATTACCGACAGTGAGACTGGTCAGACGGCACGCAATCTGGCGGCTTTCCGTGGGCCTGTACCTGTATTGGCTATATGTTATAATGAAAAGACGCAGCGCTGGCTGAACCTCAGCTATGGAGTTATCCCGATATATCAGCACGAAGAGGTCAGTTCTCAATACATGTTCTTTGCTGCTTTGCGCATGCTTCGGCAGAAAGGATATATCAAAGATGAGGATAAGGTTGCTTATCTGAGCGGCAGTTTCGGTGAGGGTGGGGGAACCTCATTCCTTGAGATTAATAAAGTCGGAGAGGTGTTTAATGAAAACTACCAGTTCCATCTCCCCGAGACTTCGGGGCGGGAGATTGCTAAAGAACGGAAGAATAAGAAAGAAGCATAATCATTTGATGCTATAGAATGATAAAAAAGGAAAGCCTATTTAGACTTTCCTTTTTTATTTGCTTCTTACTCTTTTAGTGGTATTTTCTTCACTCGGCGCTCGTGGCGACCACCTTCAAACGTAGCTGTGAAGAATGCATCAAGAATCTTTTCTGCGGTTTTGTTGTCAATGAAGCGTCCGGGCAAAACAATGACATTGGCATCGTTATGCTGTCTGATCAATTGAGCAATGTCTTTATTCCATGCAAGGCCTGCACGCACTCCCTGGTGTTTGTTGAGCGTAATGGCCATGCCTTCGCCGCTGCCACATATGCCGATGCCGGGATAAACGTCGCCATTCTCTACTGCCTCTGCTAATGGATGGGCAAAGTCGGGATAATCAACGCTCTCACTACTGTATGTGCCAAAGTCTTTTACTTGATACCCTTTCTTTTCAAGATACTCGAGTACAAACTGTTTCAAAGGAAAGCCTGCATGATCGCAGGCAAGACCTACTGTTTTAACTTCCATAGGCAAATCTGTGTTAAAGGTTAAAAGGATAAGGGAAAAAGTCTGTTGACCCTTTCCCCGATAATCGTTTATTTCAATTATTCTGCAAGGAAGGCTTTCACCTGCTTGTAGACGTTTTCACCTGTGTATCCCAGTTTCTCATCCAGCACCTTGTAAGGAGCAGAGAAGCCAAAGCTTGATAAACCGAAGATTTTACTGTTGGGGCCAATACCGACAAGTCCCTCAAGGGTAACCGGCAGGCCGGCCGTCATACCGAATTTCTTGATGCCATAAGGCAATATTGCTTCTTGGTATTCCTTGTTCTGTGTGCGGAACAAACCTTCAGAGGGAGCACTGACAATGCGGACTTTAATGCCTTCCTTGCGCAGTGTTTCGCATCCGGAAACCAAAGTAGAAACTTCGGAACCACTTGCCACGAGAATTACATCAGGGTTTTCATCCGATCCCTCGACAATATAAGCACCCTTTGCAGCTTGTTCGTAATCGTTTCCTGCAGGCAGTTTGGCAATGCCTTGGCGTGAGAGTATCAGTGCTGTAGGAGTAGCCATGTTTTCCATAGCCAATTTCCAGCAAACCGTAGTCTCATCAGCATCTGCAGGGCGGAACACGCGTACGCTATCCTTACCTGAATGGTTCTTCAGTTTTTCCATTAGTCGGATTTGTGCTTCCTGTTCAACAGGTTCGTGTGTTGGCCCATCTTCACCTACGCGGAATGCATCGTGTGTCCAAATGAACTTTACAGGAACCTGCATCAATGCTGCCATGCGTACTGCTGGTTTCATGTAGTCAGAGAATACGAAGAATGTACCCATTGCTGTGACAACACCACCATGCAGCATCATACCGATACACATGTCGGCCATGGTAAGCTCTGCAACTCCGGCTTGGAAGAAAGCTCCGCTGAAGTCGCCGCGAACAAAGCTCTTGGTCTTTTTAAGGAAACCGTCAGTCTTATCAGAATTGCTTAGGTCGGCAGAAGCGCAAATCATATTAGGTACCTGCTCGGCTAAAACGCTTAGACAAGCTGCACTGGCGACACGTGTGGCAGAACCTTCCTTTTGACTTACTTTGCTCCAATCTATCTTGGGAGCATTGCCACTGAACCATTCGTCCATTCGGGCTGCCTTCTCGGGATTAGCTTTGCGCCATTCTTGTTCAGCGCCCTTACGTTCTGCGACAATCTTTTTCAATTCTTCTGTACGTTTTGCATACAACTCTTTAACATCATCGAAGAAAGCAAATGCATGGTCAGGATTACCACCTAAGTTTTTAATAGTATTGATATAAGCTTCTCCGCCGAGCGGTGCACCGTGTGTCTTGATATTGTGTTCATAGTTGCTGCCATCTTCTTTCAATGCACCTTTGCCCATGATTGTCTTACCAATGATAAGGGTAGGGCGCTCTTTTTCATTTTGTGCAATATCTAAGGCTTTGCGAATTTCAGCTACATCGTTGCCATTAATCTTAAGAACATTCCAGCCCCAAGCCTTGTATTTCATCTCTGTATCTTCGGACATTACAACGCCACATTCTGTAGAAAGCTGGATGTCGTTGGAGTCATAGAACATGATGAGATTGTTTAAGCCTAAGTTACCGGCAATACGTCCCACACCCTGTGAGATTTCTTCCTGTATTCCTCCGTCACTGATGTATGCATAGATTTTATGTTGCATCATGGTTTTTCCAAGACGCGCTTCAAGGAATTTCTCTGCTATCGCAGCACCAGCTGCCATGGCATGTCCCTGGCCAAGCGGTCCGGATGAGTTCTCTATGCCACGTGTAATATCGAGTTCCGGGTGTCCAGGCGTAACAGAACCCCACTGCCGGAATTGCTGGAGATCATCAAGAGTAAAATAACCGCGAAGCGCTAACCCTGCATACAGCATAGGGCTCATGTGTCCTGGATCGAGGAAAAAGCGGTCCCGACCGGTCCATGTCGGATCTGACGGGTCGTAGACTAAATATTCAGCAAAGAGCACGTTGATAAAATCAGCTCCGCCCATTGCACCACCAGGATGTCCCGAGTTTGCCTTCTCTACCATTGCTGCAGCAAGAATACGGATATTGTCTGCAGCATGGTTCATAACTTTAATATCGTTCATGATAGTGTTTTTATTTGTTACAAATATACTATTTAATATTTAAAACGACGATAGACTTTGCGGGAATTTTAGCTTTTATCGTATTTTTCTTTATTTTTATATCCTTGAATGCTACAGGTTTTACGGTGTCCGGGTGGTTGAAATCATTATAGTCTGCAATATTCTTACCGGTTAGGATTTCTCCCTTAACGGTTTTTGCAGTCATTCCATCGGTTGTGAATTCAACTTCCTGTGCCTTGTCAAGACTGACGTTTGCCAACGAAACAACAAGGCAGCCTTCTTTTGTTTTGGCGGCACTTGTCGAAATCATCGGAATGGTTCGATTGTCCCTTACTTTCATGGAATCACATGTCACATCCAGTGAAAGTGCTTTTGCG
This sequence comes from Prevotella sp. HMSC077E09, assembly GCF_001814685.1. Taxonomy (NCBI): domain Bacteria; kingdom Pseudomonadati; phylum Bacteroidota; class Bacteroidia; order Bacteroidales; family Prevotellaceae; genus Prevotella; species Prevotella sp. HMSC077E09. The sequence continues at coordinate 5,897 of NZ_KV817595.1, forward strand.
TCCTGGAACGGTTGATACATGCGAAATACATGATATGTAGGAGTCAATACCATGTGGCCTGCATCTTTTGTGTCTGTCAGTATCATGCTTTGAAGTACATTGACTACTTGGGCTATGTTAGCCATTTTTACACGATCAGCATGGCGGTGGAAAACATTGAGCGACAGCGCTGCAACAAAGGCATCGCGCATGGTATTCTGTTGATAAAGATGTCCTCTGACAGTGCCTGGTTCTTCGTCCCACCATGTTCCCCATTCATCAACAAGAAGACCAATTCTCTTTCCCGGATCTTTTTGGTCCATGATAGCACTGTGCTTTTTTATGACTTCCTCAATTTCGAGACATTTACCTATTGTCCAATAGTAGTCTTCGTTCGAGAACTTCGTAGCTGATCCCTTGCTGCCGTTCCAACCTGTTACGGTATAGTAGTGTAGAGATAATCCATTCATGCGATTGCCCACATTGTCCATCAGCACTCTTGTCCAGTTGTAATCATAGTCGCTTGCTCCAGAAGCAATCTTATAGAGTTGGTGCTTGTCATAGTTGCGGCAATAGACGGAATAACGGCGGTAGAGATCGCTGTAGTACTCAGGACGCATATTGCCACCACAGCCCCAGCTCTCGTTTCCTACACCGAGGTATTTGACGTTCCATGATTTCTCACGTCCGTTTTTCCTGCGTAGATTAGCCATTGGTGTATCGCCGTCGCTGGTCATATACTCAACCCATTTAGCAAGTTCTTCAACCGTTCCTGAACCGACATTGCCACTGATATACGGTTCGGCTCCCAAGAGTTCGCACAGATTGAGAAATTCGTGCGTACCGAAGGAATTGTCTTCAATGGTTCCTCCCCAGTTGTTGTTCTGCATCTTGGGGCGCTGATTACGCGGGCCGATACCATCCATCCAGTGATATTCATCAGCAAAACAGCCGCCCGGCCATCTTAAAACCGGCACTTTTAAATCTTTTAAAGCATAGAGAACATCTTTTCTATAGCCGTTGATATTTGGAATTTTTGATTCAGGGCCTACCCATAAACCACCATAGATGCACGACCCTAAATGCTCTGCAAACTGTCCGTAGATTTCTTTGTTAATCTTGTCTTTGACTTGATTAGTATGAATGCTAATCTTTGCATCTTGTGCCGACATCGTCAGATTAAATGCTGATGCCAGCATCGTAATAGTTATCAATTGTCTTTTCATTTCTACTAATAGGTTTTAATAATAATATACGTGAATTCGGTTTAAACGTCAATCTTGCTGCTTCCCGATAGTGGGAAAGCCGTTTTTCGCCGTTTTTTCAGTTTCGGCCGTGGCCGAAATGTTGTTTTTGTTGTTTTCTACTCTTCGGCCGTGGCCGAAACGCTTTTTTTGCTGTTTTCTGCTCTTCGGCCATGGCCGAAAGCCGATTTTCAGCGCTTTTTGTCCGTCGTACCCCTACGAAAGGCTGTTTTTGCCTTTTTTTATTGATTGTACCCCTACGAAACGCGGTTTTTCGCGTTTTCAGCATTTCGTCGGCCGACGACGGGCATTTTTCAGCGATTTCTGCATTTCCAAGGGGTTGGATAGCCGTTTCTTAAACAGAATTCATATCATAATGTAATAGATAGAGATTTTGATATCTCCATTCAATCAATTTTATCAGGTTTTAATTGCATGTAAACGTAGAACTCACTTTTTGAATTTGACAGCAGCCTGTTCAATGGGTAATCCTACTTTGTAGTTCTCAATATAGGTGTTGAATCCTTCAACTTCCTCGGCGGTTGGTGTAATTTCTGTACCGATATTTCCAATGAAGACCATTTCGTCAAGATAGTCAGCTAAAGATTGGTTTACGGCTTTGTTGATGAGATAGCCCGCGAGAAGAGCAATTCCCCACGCACCACCTTCTCCTGCTGTTTCCATGACAGAGATTGGAGAATTGAGAGCGGCAGCAAGGATGCGTTGCCCCACACCTTTTGTTTTGAATAAGCCTCCGTGTGCAGTAATACGGTCGACACGTATCTTTTCTTCGTTAAACAAAATGTCGTTGCCAATTTTAAGCACGCCTACTGATGCATAAAGATTGGCACGCATGAAATTTGCCAGATTGAATTTGTCATTGGCTGAACGAACGAATAGGGGACGGCCTTCTGCCAATCCTGTGACGGGTTCCCCCGAAATGTAATTGTATGCAATGAGGCCTCCGCAATCTTTATCACCTTCAAGCGCATGGTTATATAATTTCCCAAACACTTCATTCATGTCGACTTTAATGCCGATAAGTTGCTGATACTCTTTAAATAGATTTACCCAGGAGTTCAAATCTGACGTGCAGTTGTTGCAGTGAACCATTGCAACAGGACTGCCATCTGGCGTAGTCACCATGTCTATCATCTCGTAGGGTTTGGAAAGTTGCTTCTCCAATACAATCATTGAGAATGAGGAAGTGCCGGCAGAGACGTTGCCGGTACGCTGCTTGATGGCATTGGTAGCTGCCATGCCTGTTCCTGCATCGCCTTCCGGTGGACAGACAGGAATCTCTGATTTAAGATGACCGGAGGGGTCTATCAGAAGAGCACCTTTCTCGGTTAATACACCGGCATTCTCACCCGCTAAGAGTACTTTTGGAAGTATATCAAGTATGTTCCAATGAAAATGATTATGAGCAATGTGTTGATTAAATTTTTCAATCATTGCAGCGTCATAGTCTTTGGTTGTAGAATCAATGGGGAACATACCTGAAGCATCGCCTACTCCAAGTGCTTTTACGCCTGTAAGTTGCCAGTGAATATAACCAGCCAATGTGGTTAGGAAGGCTATATCCTGCACGTGTTCTTCTTTGTCAAGGATGCATTGGTAGAGGTGAGAAATGCTCCAACGCAATGGAATGTTGAAATTAAATAGTTTTGAGAGTTCGCTTGCAGCCTTTGCGGTATTAGTGTTACGCCATGTACGGAAAGGAACAAGTATTCCCTCTTTTTTATTGAAAGCCATGTAGCCATGCATCATGGCGCTGATGCCGATAGCTGCCAATGTCTCTATTTCCGCATCATAGGTTTGTTTTACATTCTTCCTTAGATCGGCATAGCATTCCTGTAAACCATTCCATATAGCATCAAGACTATAAGTCCACAGTCCGTCGACTAATTTGTTTTCCCATTCAAAACTTCCTTGTGAAATGGGGCGATTTTCTGGATCTATAAGAACAGCTTTTATCCGGGTAGAGCCAAACTCAATACCGAGAATGGCTTTGCCCGATTCTATTGTTTTCTTTTCATTCATTTTATTCGTGATAGATATAATTAGCGGAGAGCCTTGTTCAACATATAGTATATTTCATTGAACTTTAATTCTTTGCGGAATTGTTCGTAATCGGTATCCTTGTTGATGATACAAGCTTCGACGTCGGCAATCTCTGCAAAGTCTCGCCAGTATTCGTCTGTAAGGCCGAAGCTGAAACAAGAGTGGTGTGTGCCGCCTGCGTTAATCCAACAGCCTACGCCAACTTCGAATGAAGGCTCCGGAACCCAGAGTGCAGAGGCAACAGGAAGTTTAGGGAGCGGCTTCGACTTGATGAGGTTGACATCATTAACTATCAGGCGGAAGCGATTGCCCATATCTACAATAGTTGCAGTGACACCATGTCCCTGCTTGCTGGTGAAAACCAAGCGGGCTGTCTTGCTCTTACGATATCCTATACCGAGGAAATGTACTTCCAAACGTGGTTTCTCTTCAGCAATGTCGGGATTAATTTCCAACATGTGAGCTTCAAGGATAGATGTATTTTCGCCATCGAAGTTCAGCGTGTAGTCTTCAAGGAAAGAAGTTCCTCCTTCCAGACCTTGGCTCATAAACCATGTGGTGCGGTAGAGAGCAGCTGACTTCCAATCACCTTCTGCACCGAAACCGATACCTTCACTCATCAAACGTTGTGAGGCCAGACCAGGAATTTGGTCAAAACCATGGCCTGTTTCTTCTACATTTACATCACCAAGGTCGTCAAAGTTTGTCGTAAAGCCTTTTGCACCATACGCTTTCAATACAGCGCGGAGTGCAAGTTCTGCCTTTGCTGCATTCCATATCTTTTTATATTCTTCGGTTTTGTTATCTTCAAGTTTTGCATCATGTGCATATTCCTTAAAGTATACCTTTACAAGTTCGTCTACATCTGCATCTTGAATTTTATCGAAGTAAGAAAGAACTTCAGAGAATGGGCAATAGTCTACATGATATCCCAGCACCTGTTCAAAAGCAACCTTATCACCATCGGTGACAGCCACATTGTTCATCTGGTCGCCGAAGCGGAGTATCAGACAATCCTGTGCATCAGCCCAGCCTGCACAGACACGTTCCCATACAGCAATATGTTTCTGTGTCTTCTCGTCGTTCCAGTAACCAACAACGGTTTTGTGGTTCTTGCGGAGGCGTGAAAGGATGTGACCAAACTCACGGTCACCATGTGCACTCTGGTTTAAGTTCATGAAATCCATGTCCATTGTTTCCCATGGTATCTGCTGGTTGTATTGGGTGTGCAGATGTAGCAGAGGCTTGTGCAGTATCTGCATGCCTTTAATCCACATCTTGGCTGGTGAGAAAGTGTGCATCCATGTGATGACACCGATACACTTCTTGTCGTTGTTGGCACGCGACATTACATCTGCTACTTCATGGGAAGAATTGGCTGTCCCCGCATAAACTACCTTTACAGGAAGCAGACCGGATGTGTTAAGCCCTTCTACCATTTCTTTTGAATGCGCATCAACTTGTTTTACAGCGTCTCCTCCATAAAGAAGTTGTGCACCGGTTACAAACCATACTTCGAAATTCTCAAATGCTTTTATCATTGTCTTATGTTTTTAGTTTGTTTTTTCTGATTATTTCTTCTTCTGTCCGTAATAGGCATTGGGGCCATGTTTACGGTTAAAATGTTTTTCGATCAGCAACGGATTCATGGTTGTCTGTGGGTTGATATTAAAAGAAATGAATGCCATTTTAGCTGTTTGTTCCAAGACAACAGCATTGTAAACAGCATTGTCTGGACTGTTTCCCCACGAAAAAGGGCCATGATTTTTTACCAACACACCAGGTGTGTGCATATAGTTGATTTGATTTTTATTGAACTTTTCTACAATGACCACGCCTGTATTCAGTTCATATTCATTCATTTGCTCTTTTACCATATCGTCAGTGCAGGGGATAGCATCATGGAAATAATCTGCGTGTGTCGTACCGATGTTAGGAATGTTGCAGCCTGCCTGTGCCCATGCTGTGGCATAGGTAGAGTGAGTATGGACAATACCTCCGATCTCGGGAAAGTTTCGATAGAGTTCCAAATGTGTCGGAGTGTCTGATGACGGATTGAGTTCTCCCTCAATAACTTTTCCACTCTGCAAGCTGACAACAACCATGTCTGAGGCTTTCATCGTCTCATAGCTGACACCGGAGGGCTTGATGACAACCATCCCTTTTTCGCGATCAATGCCTGAAACGTTGCCCCAGGTGAAGATGACGAGCCGGTGCTTCACAAGGTCAAGATTTGCCTTAAAGACCTTTTCTTTCAATTCTTCTAACATAATATTTCAATAGAATGATTTTTTCTTTTTTATAGTTTAAAGTTGGGATCATCTTCGTATGCGCGCTTGTTGAAGCGATAGAGGGCAGCACCGCGTTTCGAAGTTATCTTATCAATTAATTCAGTCTTCTCGATGAAGTCAATCTGTTTGATGCGTTTTCTGAAGTTCCTTTTATCGATTTCTTCACCCAAGATTGCTTCATAGACATGTTGCAATTGGGTCAAGGTGAATAGCTCCGGAAGCAGATTGAAACTCAAAGGCTCTGTGTTCACACGTCTGCGGAGCATGGTAATAGCCTTGTTCACCATGATGTTATGGTCGGAATAGAGCTTCGGGAGCTCTTCCAGATTAACCCATTCCAAGTCATGCTGTATGCGGAGATTATCATCATAGTCTTTGACATTTATAAGCGCACAATAGGTAATGGAGATGACACGTTCGCCCGGATCACGGTCGATATTGCCGAAAGCACCTACCTGTTTCATATAAAGATTACGCAGACCAGTGAGATCTTGCAATACTCTGTTGGCTGCATCAGAAAGACTTTCTTTTGCTCCCACAAAGCCGCCGTAGAGAGAAAGTTCCCCACGTCCCGGATCCATTTTTCTTTTTCCGAGAAGTAGTTTCAATTTACCTTTTTCAAAACCAAACACGATACAATCGACGGATACAAGCAGTCTGGTATGCTCACCATAAAAGTTTGTCATATTTTCATTGTTTTATTTCTGCAGGAAGATGGTTATATTCGCCATCTCCTTTGCTCTTTAGTTTTATACGCGAATTCAGTTCAACCATCTATTTTTCCACTTCCAAGGGGTTGGAAAGCTATTTTTTCCTATTTTTTGCTCATCCAAGGGGTTGGAAAGTCATTTTTTTCTATTTTTTGTTCATCCAAGGGGTTGGAAAGCCGTTTTTTCCATTTTTTGCTCATCCAAGGGGTTGGAAAGTCATTTTTTCCTGTTTTTTGTTCATCCAAGGGGTTGGAAAGCCATTTTTTTCAGTTTTTTGTTCATCCAAGGGGTTGGAAAGCCGTTTTTTCCATTTTTTGCTCATCCAAGGGGTTGGAAAGTCATTTTTTTCTATTTTTTGTTCATCCAAGGGGTTGGAAAGCCGTTTTTTCCTATTTTTCGTTCATCCGAGACCTCGGATGAGCCTTTTTTACTCCCTTGCCCCTATCGAACTTAATTCTTACTCCGAATTCTCGAATTTTATAAATGAGGTTCCTACGACATCCCCCTTACCACAGAAGGGCATACAGGAGGAAAGTAATGAGGACAATGCCACATGTTCCTAAAGTATATCCCCTGTTGGTTGCAAAGAGCTTCAGGTTTATTGGCAGGGCCTTGACGTCTTGAACGCTATCTTTAGAGTTACTGTAAAGCCAGACAGCTGATGAGCCGGTGAGCACTCCGAAGAAGAAAAAGGCTTGGAAACCGATATCATTCAGGTAGGCTATAACACTTGTGTCAGGATTGCCGCCAGGGTTGATTACACCGAGAATAGTGACGACAGCTGCTGCAATTATCATCAACACGCCGGCAAACCCTAAAACTTTAGCCCATAACAGCATCTGTTTCTGGTCAGCTTCTGAAGGGAGTTCACACCGGATATACTTCTTGTCAAGATAAGTGACAGTAACGAAGAATGTGAACAAAATGATGAAGATGTAGCCTGCACGGAACTGGAATGCAACATTCGGCAGCAGTATCTTGAACAAAATGCCCATAGGAATTGTGAGGATAGCTGTCCATACAGCAGCTGTGGAAGATGCACGTTTCCAGAGAAGCCCTAAGCCAAAAACAACGATAATTCCAGGATAGATGAAGCCTGAATATTCCTGAATATACTGGAAGGCTTGGTCAAGTCCGCCCAATAAAGGCTCTACGGCAACCAAGGCAATGAGCAGTGCTCCCACAGCAACCATTCGGCCTACGCTTACCAATGTCTTGTCCTTTGCATCCTTATTGATATATTTTTTGTAGATATCCATGGTGAAAAGGGTAGAAGTAGAGTTGAACATGGAAGCCAATGAAGAAATGATAGCTGCGGCCAAGGCTGCGAAACTGAGACCTTTAATGCCTGTCGGGGTGAAGTTTCTGATTAACCAGGGATAAGCGTCGTCGGCTCTGTTGATGCTGCCTGCAAGATGAATGCTTGAGAATGCTTGCGGATCCTGCATGATATAGTAGGCGCAGATGCCGGGCAATACTACGATGAATGGAATTAAAATCTTCAGGAAACCGGCAAAGACCAAACCCTTCTTCGCTTCATCAATGCTTTTGGCTGCAAGCCCTTTCTGAATGATATATTGATTGAATCCCCAATATCCTAAGTTAGTCAGCCATACGCCGCCGACAACAGCAGCTATACCTGGTACGTTTTCGAACGCGTTCACGTTGTGGCTTTCTTGAATGACAAGGTGGAAATGCACATCATTTACATGGGTGCCTGTTGTCAGGTCAGCATATACGCGACTTAAAGCGCCGAGTGCATCTGTGCCGAACACCTTACCCATTTCGCTCAGAGCAACGTATGCCGTAATTAAACCACCACCGACGAGGAAGGTCACCTGCATCACATCAGTCCATGCTACAGAAGCCAAACCACCGTAGATAGAATATAGACCGGCAATGATAAACAGACAGAGAATAATCAGCATACGCATGGAAATGGTTAATCCGAAGATATTTACGGATAGCCCTTGAAGACCAAGTATCTGCTCGATAGCCAATGCTCCAAGCCATGCCACGGAAGTGAGGTTGACAAATACATAGAGGAAAAGCCACAAAATGGAGAACGCCAATCCTACACCATCATTGTAACGCTCGCGGAGAAACTGTGGAATTGTAAAGATCTTGCGGTCGAGCATCACCGGTAAAAGGAACTTTCCAATGACGACTAAAGTCACAGCAGCCATTACTTCGTAGGCTGCAATGGCAATACCGTCGCGAAAACCTGTTCCCGACATGCCGATAAACTGTTCTGCTGAAATGTTGGCTGCAATCAATGAAGCACCTACAGCCCACCAAGTGAGCGTGTTGCCTGCAAGGAAGTAGTCGTTGGCACTCTTCTCTTTTCCTCCCTTATTGCGGCTGAGAAAAAGACCAAGACTAACGAGCAGCACAAGATAAAGTACGAGAATAATCAAGTCGATGGACTTAAATCCCGACTGACTTATCGCTTCTGAAATACTATTCATTTTATTTGTTATTAGGTTTTTGTTATGAGATTATTTTTCAAGAGTTTCTGATGTGGAAAACTTGTAGGCCAAATGACTGTAGTATTTTTCGCCTGGTTTGAGATAAGGATTGGATATTTCCCAACCTTTTGTCTTTGCTTTGATCTTAGTAGGAGAGTCTGGATATTTCTGACTTTCAAAGCAGACGCTTACGTGTTTGGGGTATTTCACGCCATGCTTACAGGCAATTCCCGTTCCTTGAAAGTTGCCTGTGTATACCTGAAGCCCAGGTTCGTTCGTGAATACTTCAAGTTTGATGCCTGTTTTTGGCGAATATAGGCTTGCTGCAACAGTTTTGTCGTCACCTTTGTTATCTTTATAGGTGTTCAGACACCAGTTGTGGTCGTAGCCCGTTGCATTCTTGATCTGGTCAAAAGTGGTGTCGTATTTCTCACTGATGACAGAAGGTTTGCGGAAGTCCATCGGTGTGCCAGCCACATTTCTGATTTCTCCTGTAGGGATATAGAACTTATCACTTGGAGTAAACTTATCGGCATTGATATACATCACCTGGTCGAAGCCTTTTTTGGAAAGGTCGCCATTAAGGTTAAAATAGCAATGGTTGGTCATGTTGACGACTGTTTCCTTGTCGGTGGTAGCTTCGAAAACAATGTCGAGCGTATTGTTACTTTTTACAGTATATGTGGCAGTAGCCTTGACCATTCCTGGGAAACCGTTCTCTCCGTCCTTAGCAGTAATGGCAAAGACTACCGACGAGTCGGTCTTTTCTTTCACGTCATAGATTTGGTGAATCCAGCCACTGTTGCCCCCACCATGAAGGCAATTTGCATTATCATTGGCTTTTAGTTTGTATTCTTTACCGTCGACTGTCAGCTTGGCATCCTTAATTCGATTGGCATAGCGACCGACAGTTGAACCGTAATCTGAAGGAGAATTCACGGTATCAGCATATTGTGCAATGTTATCATAGCCTAAAACAACATCGGTAGGTTTGCTGTTTCTGTCGGGCACTGAAATCGAAACCACGCGCCCTCCGTAGTTTGTCAGGCAAACTTCCATGCCATTGTGATTGGTAAGTGTAATCAACTCGGTCTTCTTCCCATTGATTGTTGAATCAAAAGCTGTAGGGTTTAGACCTGATACAGTCAGCTGGGCATTCTCCTTAGTGCCACATGCAGAGAACAGAATGGTCGCCATTCCTGCTCCGAATAATATTCCTTTTAAGTGTCTCATAAACAAGAGTGATTATTATAGGTGAATTAATATTTTGGTGTAAAATTACAACTTTTCTTGATAACTTGTATCTTTCTTAAGGGTATTTTTCATGTTGTGAGTGTCTAATTAACACTTTTAAGCAGTTTATTTAGTTTTCTTTGTGGTAGTCAGTCACTTTTAAGTCTGTTGTATTACAGTTGAAATGGTTTCTGATTTGCTTGATAGCGAATTATATGTTAAATCTTTTCAAGGAACTTTACAATATCCATTATTCAGTTTGGATATTTGAAACAAAAGGTCTTTTCACTTCAAATATTGCTTGTTTTCTAATAGTTTGCAATCCTTTGATAGTCAGAATGTTATAGAAGTATGTGCAAAACAGGGATGAAAATAATGTGAAAAAGCATTGTATTTTGCGTCTGATTACCTTGTAATCTATATTATATTATGGTGTGTTTTGAGTCAAATAGCCATGCAATCTGCATCAAATTACAGCGCATTCTGCATCAAACCCCACACTGACTCCTGTAAAAATGTGAACTAAAGTCCATTTTCTCATTCTTTTTCCTCTGGTTGATAACCTTCCGATGTGTTAAAAATGGGCAATAAAGTTTACAAAAGAAAGGGTGTAATTCAACTGGAGTTCTTATGAAAGTTTCCTTATGTTGTCAGGATTAAACAAGCCCAATCGTTGTCGTTCTTTCGTCCATATTCTTCCATTCCCAATGCTTTTGCATGCTCTAAGATAATGGGAATATCGGCTTGATAAAACCCGCTGAGGATTAAAAGGCTATCCTTCTTCATGACACTTTTGAATGTAGCAATGTCATTAAGGATGATGTTGCGGTTGATATTGGCTGTAACAATGTCGAAAACTCCCGAGATATGGTTCAGCACATGGGCGTCACCATGATAGATTTCAATATTCTCAACATTGTTGATTGCAATGTTGTGCTGTGAGTTTTCAACGCTCCATTCGTCAATATCATAGCCGACAACGGCCTTAGCACCATACTTTGCAGCAATAATTCCCAATATACCCGTTCCGCAACCGCAATCAAGTATGCGTTTATCTTTGAGGTCGAGATGCAATAGGGTAGAAGCAATCATGCGGGTTGTCTCATGAGTACCGGTGCCAAAAGCTAACTTGGCATCAATGAAAATATGGTCAATATTTTTATCTTTAGTGTCTGGAAGGCTCTTTTTTGCATCGCAAATCAGAAGTTTGTCGTCAATATTGATAGGCTCAAATCCCTGTTCTTCCCATTCTTTATTCCAGTCTTTATCATCGGCATTCTTTATGGTATAGCTGATGTTTACATCAGGAATAAGAAATTCGTCAATAGCTTTTGCAATCTGTTCTTCGTTCCAATTATCGGTCTGTGCAAAGGCTTTTAGTCCGCTTGTCGTGTCTTCAAACGACTCACAGCCTGCATCTCCGGCTGCGTCGGCAAGCAATGCACGTGCATCCTCGATAACCTCCGGGGTGCATTCTATTGAAAAATCTATTTCAAGATACTTCATAATGTTGCTTAATTTTAGTGCAAATATATATAAAAATAGGGAAAAACCTATTGCAGATTAGGGAATTTCCTTATTTTTGCAATAAAAGAATAGATATTTTTGTATCAGAAAAAGAATGTAAAACAAAATAGAAAGTAATCATATGAAAAAACTTGTTCTCATGACAGTCCTTGCAGGAGCGTTGCCGTTATCTATAATGGCACAGGACGACGACCTCTATTTCACGCCGAAAAAGAGTTCGGAAACCAGCTCCGTTGTTGAGAAATCAACTTATTATTCGGGTAGTGACCGTAATGTAGACGAGTATAATCGTCGTGGAAAGTATTGGAGCCATTATCAGAAAATAGGTACTGACGACAAAGGAAACGACATCATCCAGTTCACGAAGGGTAATGGCGTCTATCCTGATTCTACGTATATTGATACGACATTTGTCGGAAAATACTACGAAACTATGGTCAATGATGACGATTATAGATATACTCGTCGCATGAGTCGTTGGGATGGTTACTATGATCCTTGGTATTACAGTTATTCTTGGGGCTTTGGTCCTTATTGGGGATATGGCGCCCGTTGGCGCTATGGTTGGTATGATCCGTTCTACGATCCATGGTATGATCCATGGTACTATGGTGGCTATTATGGCTATAGATATCCTTACTACGGTTATGCCGGTTGGTATGGAGGCTGGTATAGTCCATGGTATTATGGTGGCTATTACGGCTATCCTTATTATGGCGGTTACGTAAGTTATAGTCGTCCGACAGGCACAATGAACCATAGTTATACTGCAGAGTCTTCATCATTCCCAAGAGGAACTTTCGGAGGTTCGCGTGTCAGTGCAAGAACAAGCCGTTCTGTCGGTGCGTCTGCTCCAGGAGTTCGTGTTGGCAATAGCGGTATGTTTGGCGGTTCTCGCAGTGTAGAAGGCAGTCGTTCTTACAATACTGGTAACAATGGAATACCTTCACGCTCTTACAACAACAATCCTCCGCGCGAATCATATAATCCGGTTCCAAGTCGTTCTTATAATTCAGGAGGTTTCGACTCAGGCTCTTCCTTTGGAGGAAGTGTGCATTCCGGCGGAGGTTTCTCAGGCGGTAACTCTGGTGGTGGCTTCTCCGGGGGCGGTGGTTTCCATTCAGGTGGCTCGTTTGGAGGTCGTAGATAACATGTAATGAAAACAAAAAGAATACAGCTTATGAAAAGGTTATATATTTCCGTTGCAGTGTTCTCCCTATGTGGCATGTCTGCAATGGCTCAGGAAACATACGAGAACACAAGACTCGTTGATAATGATTTGAATGGTACGGCCCGTTATGTTGGTATGGGTGGTGCTATGGAAGCGCTTGGTGCTGATGTCTCAACGATGAGTACAAACCCTGCAGGTGTCGGCTTGTTCCGTAAGTCAAAGGTCGATTTATCTTTCGGATTGGTCAGTCAGCAGGATGCAACCAAGTTCAATTCGTTAGGTAAAACGAATGCCAGCTTTGATCAGATAGGTTTTGTATATGTGCTCAATAAAACCTCTAATTCAGGTTTCAATATTGGTTTTAATTACCATAAGAGCCGCAACTTCGACCAGATTTTGGGTGCAGCCAACACGTTGAATAATGCTTCACAGAACAAATTGACCTATCAGAAGTATCGTAATAAAGTTTTTACGGACAAGAAAAGCATGACGTATAACCAGATAGACGGGCTTTATATGGATAATCTTCTTTATAATAAGAACGCAGGAAAATATTATAATTATCCTGCTACAGGTTATCTTTATAATGAAGAGAATATGGGTTATATCGGTGAATATGATGTCAGTTTGAGTGGAAATATCAACAATCGTATTTATTTGGGTATGACAATTGGCTTGCATGACGTGCATTATCGCAATCATTCGGAATATACCGAGAACTTTGTTGCCAACGCAGATAAAATTCCTGGTTTGACTTTGAATGATAACAGAGAGATTACCGGTACTGGTTATGATGTCAAGTTTGGTGCAATTTTCCGTCCATTTGATGCGAATGCATTTCGTGTGGGTGTGTATATGAATACGCCGACATGGTATGATTTGACAACTTCGAATTATTCTACAATGACAGATGGAACTACATCTGTGCCTACACATGAGTCTTATGATTTCAGAGTAGACACCCCGTGGAAATTCGGTTTGAGTCTTGGTCATACGATTAATAATGTTGTTGCATTGGGAGCAACATATGAATATGCAGACTATAGTGCAATGAGTACGCGTATCAAGGATGGAGGCTATTATGATAACTGGTATGGTACTTACTATGAAAGCAGCCATAAAGACAAAGCAATGAATGCGCATACCCAAGAAACTTTGAAAGGTGTTCATACGCTGAAGTTAGGTGCTGAATTTAAGGTTATGCCTGAATGGTCAGTTCGTTTAGGTTATAATTACCTGAGTGCCATGTTTAATGAGAATGGTGCAAAGAACGGGACAATCGCTTCCCCAGGTTCTTATTATGCCAGTTCAACGAGTTTTGTGAACTGGAAAGCTACAAATCGCATTACATGCGGTGTTGGATATGCTCATAAGAACTTCAATGTAGACCTTGCTTATCAGTATAGTGCACAGAATGGAGAATACTTCCCGTTTGCTAACTATTATGAGGGCAAAACGCCTTCTAATGAAGACAATATTGCTACGGCAACTAAGGTAAACAATAAACGTCATCAGTTGCTGTTGACATTAGGCTACCGCTTCTAAGGTATCACAATTACTTTTCTGAATCCATCGGTTTGGAGAGAAAGCTGAAATTACACACTCTTTGTAGTGAGTAGTAACTCGAAGCAAATCCAGACCGAGTCGCAATTAAACTTAAATAAAGTATTTATTTTAGTGATTAATTAAGTTTTAGTAAGAATTATGAAAGGAGTTTGTCGTGAGACATTCTCCTTTTTCTTTTTATTTCCTTTGTTATCTTTCTTTTTTATACTACTTTTGTAGCTATGAATGTGACAGATAATGCAATCTTGAAATTGGCGCTTCCTTCCATTGTCTCCAATATAACAGTGCCGCTTTTAGGCCTTGTAGACCTTGCTATTGTAGGGCATATTGGGTCGGAAACGTATATCGGAGCCATTGCTGTTGGTTCTATGATATTCAATGTTATCTATTGGATTTTCGGTTTCCTCCGTATGGGAAATAGCGGTATGGCTTCTCAGGCATTGGGGCGCAAAGATTATAAAGCTGTGCTGCAAGTGCTCCGTCGTTCTATGTATATCGCGCTTTCAATAGGTTTTCTCTTTATAATATTACAGTTTCCCTTGTGTGAATTTTCACTTTGGCTGATGCACCCATCGTCATCGGTGATGCGGCTCACACGCGTTTATTTTTCCATTTGTATTTGGGGAGCACCTGCTATGTTGGCTCTCTATGCGCTCAATGGTTGGTTTGTTGGACTTCAGAATACGCGTATTCCCATGCTGATAGCCTTGTTTCAGAATGTAGTCAATATCGTTTTAAGTCTTTTCTTCGTTATAGTTCTTGGTATGAAAATCGAAGGAGTGGCCTTAGGAACTGTCATTGCACAATGGAGTGGGGCTTTATTGGGAATTTGGTTTGCCTTCAGGCAGATAGTTGAATTGAAGACGAAGTCTACTGTCTTACACTCTCCTGTGAAATGGAAAGGCTTGTTTTTAGTCAACAGAGATATCTTTCTTCGTACGCTCTTTTTGGTTGCAGTCAATTTGTCTTTCACCTCTTTAGGGGCACGGCAAGGGGATCTTATCCTTTCAGCAAACACATTGCTGATGACATTCTTTACTATGTTTTCCTATGTAATGGATGGCTTTGCCTTTGCAGCAGAGGCTTTGTGTGGCAAGAGTTATGGGGCGAAAGACTTGCCGTCATTCAGTCTTTTTACTTCCCGTCTGTTGAGATGGGGCATCGGGATAGCACTTGTTGCTACCATTATATATATAGGGGGGGGAAGACTTTTCCTGCGATTGATTACCGACAGCAGTAGTGTGCTTGCCACATCAGAAGTCTATTTCTATTGGGTGGTGCTCATTCCTTTGGCAGGTTTCCTTGCATTTGTACTTGATGGTATTTATATTGGGGCCACCATGACGCGCTATATGCTGATATCTTCCTTTCTTTCAGCGGTCAGTTTCTTTGTCGTTTATTTCTCATTATCAGTTTGGTTGGGTAATCATGCACTTTGGTTGGCATTTATCTTATATCTGGCAGTACGGGGAATAGTGCAGCGTTTATTGCTAAATCGTGTTCAATTAAAAATTACAAGTATATGATAGTGGTATATATATTCGTGGGAATCCTTTTGGGTGCAGGTGGTTCATATTTCATTCTGAATAATAAGATGAATGAAAATAAGTTGGCTAATGCTAACCTTCAGACGCAATTGGAAGCAGAAAAGCAGCAGCATCAGAAGGATATAGAACATCTTAAGGAGCAATATGAGCGTGAAACTGTGTTGCGTGATGAGCAGAATTCACGTGAACAGAAACTTAGGCAGGAGCAGTTCGCTCAGCAGTTAGAAACTGTTCAGGAACAGTTTCAGAACCTTGCGACAAAAATTCTGGAACAGACTTCACAGAAGTTGAAGACAGATAATGTAGAGTCGATAGCACATATCACACAGCCTTTGAAACAGAATATCGAACAGTTACAGCTGGCTATCGATAAGACGAATAATGAAACGGCCAAAAATACGGCTTCTCTTTCTGAACAATTAAGGTCTATGGCCGAGCAGACTGCCAAGATAGATGCCTCTGCTACGCGTTTGACGAATGTCATGCAAGGGGCTAATAAGGTGCAGGGCAATTGGGGAGAACTAACGCTGATGAACCTGCTCGACAGCCAGGGACTGCGCTTGGGAATTGACTATGACATTCAACAGACGCTGACAGATGACAAAGGAAACGTCTTGATGAATGAAGATAGCGGCAGGAAGATGATACCCGATGTCATTCTGCATTACCCTAACAACGAGGATGTTATCATAGACTCAAAGATGACCATCGATGCCTATGCCAACTATATGAATGCAGAAGAGGAGGTTGTCAAGAAGAAATATGCAGATGATGTTGTGAGAAGCATTCGCTCGCAGTTCAATTCTTTGGCCAAGAAAGACTACAGTTCGTATATCAAGGCACCGCGTCGCGCCATAGATTTCGTGATTATGTACGTTCCTTATGAGGGAGCCCTGCAATTGGCCTTGTTGACAGATCCCAAGCTTTGGCATGATGCTTTTGAGAAACATGTCTTTATAACGAGTCAGCAGAACCTCATGGCAATCCTGAAGATTATACAGATTGCATGGCGGCAGTATGCACAGACCGAGAATCAAAAGCGAGTGTTTGATCTTGCAGATGAAATGCTGCGGCGCGTTGGTGATTTCGTAAAGCGCTTTGATAAAGTTGGAAAAGATATCGAAACTTTGCATAAAGACTACGACGAAGCCTACAAGAAAGCTTATACAGGCCGTCAGAGCATCGTGCAAAAGGCTAATGACCTCAAGGCTTTAGGCGCCAAAGAGAGTGCCAATGCTCCAATTCCGGATGTGCAGTTGCGCCTTGATGAAGCTTAAGGAAAATCACTCAGATACGGGAGTAAATCATCGATTTTCGGGAAAAATCACTCAGATACGGGAATAAATCATCGATTTTCGGGAAAAACCACTCAGAT